>NZ_LUNF01000238.1:0-11080 GCF_001626145.1 Aeromicrobium sp. REDSEA-S32_B7 | reverse complement strand
GTCACGACCCGGTGGATGCTCGACCTCGGGATCCTCGAGCCCGTCGACGAGGCCGACGTGTGGGCGCTGACGGTGCAGATCAACCTGGTGTCGGCCGCGTGGTCGGGTCCGCGGGTGGCGACCTGCACGGCCACCTCGACCTCGCGCCCCCCGAGGGAGTCCGCCGCCCGGTCGTGCGCGACGTCGAGCACGTTCACCTGCAGGGCCGCCAGGTCGGTCAGCAGGCGCATCAGCTCGCCGGGACGGTCGGAGAACCTGACGCGCAGCTGCATGAACCGGCCCGCTGCAGCGAGACCGTGCCGGATGACGTCGAGCAGGAGCAGGGCGTCGATGTTGCCGCCCGACAGGACCGGCACGACGGGGCCGGCGAACCGATCGGGGTCGTCGAGCAGCGCGGCCACGCCCGCGGCGCCGGACGGCTCGACCAGCATCTTGGCGCGCTCGAGCAGCCCGATGAGCGCGGCGCTCATCGCGTCCTCGCTGACGGTCACGACGTCGTCGAGCTCCTTGGCGATCACCTCGAAGGGGATGAGCCCCGGCTCGGCGACGGCGATCCCGTCGGCCATCGTCGGGCCCATCACGCCCGCGACCGGGTGGCCCTCGGCGAGCGAGCCCGGGTAGGCGGCGGCGTCGGCCGCCTGCACGCCGACGACCGACACGTCGGGTCGGCGCTCGCGCAGCAGCGCGATGCCCGCGGCGAGTCCCCCGCCCCCGAGCGGCACGAGGACGGTGCTGACCTCCGGCAGCTGCTCGATGATCTCGAGCCCGACGGTGCCCTGGCCGGCGAGCACGTCCTCGTGGTCGAAGGGGTGGATCAGCACGGCACCCGTGCGCTCGGCGAACGCCTTGGCGTGCACCAGCGCCTCGGTGACGCCCGTGCCGGCGAACTCGACGTCGGCCCCGTAGCCGCGGGTCGCGGCCACCTTCGGCAGGGCCGCGCCGTCAGGCATGAAGATCGTGGCGCGGGTGCCGAGGAGCTGCGCCGCCAGGGCGACGCCCTGCGCGTGGTTGCCGGCGCTCGCCGCGACGACGCCACGGGCACGCTCCGCGTCGGACAGTCCGGCGATGCGCACGTAGGCGCCGCGAATCTTGAACGATCCGGTGCGCTGCAGGTTCTCGCACTTGAGGTGCACGTCGGTGCCCACCCGCTGGCTGAGCCACCGCGAGTGCGCCATCGGCGTGCGCTCCACCACCGGCGCGAGCAGGTCGCGCGCGGCCTCGACGTCCCTCAGGTCGACCATGACGTCAGCCTAGGCGCTCACGTCCGGTCCCCCGACAGGCGACGGCAGGCGTCAGGCCTGCTCGGCCCTGACCTCGGGCGGGTCGTCCTCGGGGAGTCCGTCGTCGGCGACGGGTGTGCCCGACTCCTCGACGAGGTGGCGCACGATGCCGTTCAGGCAGGCGACGAGCGGCACGGCCACCAGCGCGCCGACGATGCCGGACACGGTGATGCCGGCGGCGATGGCGATGATGATCGCCAGCGGGTGCACCGCGACGAAGCGGCCCATGAGGAACGGCTGCAGCACGTGCGACTCGAACTGCTGCACCGCCACCACCGCGGCCAGCATGATCAGCGCGACGATCGGGCCCTGCGCCACCAGCGCCACGAGCACGGCGACCATGCCGGACACGAGCGCTCCGACGATCGGGACGAACGCGCCGAGGAAGACGAGGACACCGATGGCGAACGCCAGCGGCACACCGAGCAGCCACGCGGAGACCGCGATGCCGATGGCGTCGGTGAGGGCGACCAGCACGGTGGCTCGGACGAAGCTGGTGAGGCTGGCCCAGGCCGTCTCGCCGGAGCTGTGCACCTTCGCACGCGCCGACCGCGGGAAGAGCGCGACGGCGAACGCCCAGATGCGGTTGCCCTCGTAGAGGAAGAAGAACGACGCGAACAGCGCGATGAAGAAGCCGGCGACGAAGTGCGTCAGCGTGGTGCCCACGGCGGCCAGCTGGTCGACCGCGGCCCGCTCCCCGAAGGTGCGGATGGCGTCCTCGACCTGGTCGACGTAGCGGTCGAGCTGGGTCTCGCTCAGCCCGAGGGGTCCGTTCTGGGCCCAGTCCTGCACCTGGGCGATGCCCGCGATGACCTGCGCCTTGAGGTCGTAGAACTGGGTCGACAGCTGCTGCCCGACCAGAGTGAGCAGCCCGAAGAACCCGCCGAGCATGACGAGGACGACGATCGCCGTGGCCAGGAGACGCGGCAGCCCGCGACGGTCGAGCCAGTCGACGGCACCGATCGTGAGCGCCGTGCCGAGCAGCGCCACCGCGATGGGGACGGTCACCTCGGAGAAGAAGCTCAGCAGCCAGTAGAGCGCGTAGCCGGCGACGCCGAGGACGAGGAGACGCCACGCCCACGCCGTCGCGATCTCCACGCCGACAGGGATCTCCGGCCGCGTGCTCACCTGCATGCTCCCGTCACAGGACCGACACTAGCGGGAACAGCCAGCCGCGCAGTGTCGTTGACCCCGGTGGACCCAAGGAGAGTGATCCGATGATCTTCGGAACCCGCAAGACCGAGCTCCCCGACGCGCAAAACGCCCTGCCCGGACGCTCCGAGCGTCCGTTCGCCGTCGGCACCACGCACCGTGTGCTCGGCACCCCGATCGAGACCCCGCTCGACTCCGGCGTCGTGCCGGACGGCTTCGAGGTCGCGGTCGTCGGGCTGGGCTGCTTCTGGGGCGAGGAGAAGACGTTCTGGGAGGTTCCCGGTGTCTGGTCGACGTCGGTCGGCTACGCCGGCGGCCTGACCCCGAACCCCACCTACGAGGAGGTGTGCACCGGCCGCACCGGTCACGCCGAGGTCGTGCGCATCGTGTTCGACCCCGCGAAGGTGAGCTACGCCGACCTGCTCAAGGTGTTCTGGGAGAACCACGACCCCACGCAGGGGATGCGTCAGGGCAACGACCGCGGCACCCAGTACCGCTCCGTCCTGCTCACCACGAGCGAGGAGCAGCAGCGCCAGGCCGAGGAGTCGCGCGAGCGCTACCAGGAGCAGATGACCAAGGCCGGCTACGGCCGCATCACCACGGCCATCCAGCCGCTGCAGGACTACTACTACGCCGAGGAGCTGCACCAGCAGTACCTCGCGAAGAACCCGTTCGGCTACTGCCCGCTGCACGCCACGGGCGTCTCGTACGCCTGAGAGCTGCCGGAGCGAGGTCCCGTCACGCCCACGCGTGGCGGGACCTCGTCGTTTCTGCACCGCGACGGCGAGCGCCTGCCCTACGCTCGCGCCGTGGACATCGGCATCCTGATCCTCCTCGGCGTGCTCGCCACCTTCGTGGCCGGCCTGGCTGCGTACCGGGTCCTCGACGCCGCGCTCGGGCGACGTGCGGCGAACGGCTTCCTGCTCCTCGCCCTGACCCTCGTGCTCGCGCTCACCACCGTCGCCCTGGTCTTCACCGCCGCCTTGCACACGAGCGACGGGCTGTGAGTCGATGCGGGACCGGGCAGCGGTGCGCGAGGGCGTCCTGGCCCTCGCGGTCGAGCTGGTCGTCGCCGTCGCCCTGTGGGCCGGGGTCGTCACCACCGCCGGGTGGCTGTCCATCCTGATCGGTGTCGTCGCGGGCCTCGTCACGCTCCACCTGCTGGTCACGGCCATCCTGCTCGTCGGGGCCCGTCTCGGCCTGCGGGCGCTCCAGCGGTGGATCGACGATCTCCCTCCCCACGAGCGCCACCGGCTGCGCTGAGGAGTGGGACGGACGTTCCGATCCGACGCCGGTCGGTGTAGAACATGGCCATGAGCCCCGACCGCCCGAACCGCGCCGACGTCGCGTCCGTCCTGCTGCTGGTCCTGTTCGTCGTCTCCTTCTTCCTCGGCGAGAACGCCTGGCTCGGCGCCATCGTGGTCGCGTTCCCGACCATCGTGTTCCTGCAGGCGTCGCACTGGATCCGCCGCTGACGGCCTGTGCTCACGAGGATCGGCGCATGCCCGACTGGGCGCGATCGCCTCGTCGAGATGTGATGCGCGCGCAGATGGGATGAGATGGGGGTACCCGAGTCGAGGGAGGGACCGTGCCACACCTGTCGACACCTGCCCCAGCCCTTGACGGGGTCTGACGTGACCGCAGCCGTCGGGCGCCCCTCCCCCGTCGTCGAGGACGCGATGCTGCGCCGGCCGAAGTCGTGGCCGATGAGCCTGACCGTCGGCGACGCCCGTGAGGTGCTCGGCGACGACCACCTGCACGCGATCCTCGTCGTCGAGGGGGCGCTGCTGCGCGGCGTGATCGTGGAGGGCGACGTCCCGGACGACGCCAGGAACGACCAGCCTGCCCTCGTCCATGCCCGGCTGGAGGGTCGCACCGTGCGGGTCGGCACCACGCTGGACGAGGCCCGCGAGCTCCTCGAGCAGTCCCGGTCGCGCCGGCTCGCCGTCGTCGACGCCGCAGGCGCCCTCGTCGGGCTGCTGTGCCTGAAGCGGCACGGTCGGGGATTCTGCTCCGACGCGGGCGTCGAGGCCCGGCGCGCGTCCCGCGCGAGCGAGCGCCCCGTCTAGGAGGGACTCCGCACGACGGCCCACTGGTTCGGGAATGCAACGACCTGCGTCGACGTTGTCGCCGTTCGGGCCCGACGCGTCGGCCGCCCGCCCGCCGTCGACCTGCTCCGAGGAGACCCATGACCACCACCCGGCCCGTCCAGCGGTGGGCGTTCGGCATGCTCCTGGCCCTCGTCGCCGTCTCGCTCGGCGTCTCCGGTGCGCCCGCGCCCCTCTACGCGCTCTACGCGCAGGAGTGGGGCTTCGCGCCGCTCACGACGACCATCGTGTTCGCGGTCTACGCCGTCGCAGCGCTCGCTGCCGTGCTCGTCACCGGGTCGATCTCCGACCGCTACGGCCGACGTCCGGTGCTCACTGCACGGCCTGGGCGTCGGTGCGGTGGTGGTCGTCGCCTCGGCCGCCCTGCTCGACCTGCGGCCCGACGAGGGCGACCGCACCGGCCGGATCACCGGCGTCGTGTTCAACAGCGGCATCGCGGTCGTGCTCGTCGCCGTGTCGCTCATCGTCGACCGTGGGCCCGCTCCCACGGTGCTGCCCTACGCGATCCTCGCCGGCATCGTCGCAGTGCTCCTGCTGGGGCTGCTCGTCATGCGCGAGCCGCACACGGAGGAGCGCGCCGTCCGCCTGCACGTGGCACGGCCTCGCGTCCCGCGCGAGATCGCCGCGCACTTCCGGTTCTCGGCCCTGGGCGTGATGGCGTCGTGGTCGGTGCTGGGCGTGCTCCTGTCGCTCTACCCGCGGATCGCGTCGGAGGCCATCGGTGCCACGTCGGTGCTGTTCGGCGGGGCGGTCGTCGCCGCGTCGGCCGCGGCGTCGGCGTGCGGCACGGAGTCGGGGAGCAGGCCGCGCGCGGCCTCGGTCGAGACCGGCTCCGGCGGCACGAAGAGGGTCAGCGGGACGGTGACGTCGAGGCGGACCGCCTCGGCGGCGAAGCCGTCGATCCACGCGATCGTCAGGCCGCCGAGGAGGGCTGCGGCGACGTTGTCGGGGTGACCCTCGATGTCCTGGGCGAGCTGCAGCGTCGCCCGGTCGTCGAGCGGCTCCACACCGTCGACGAGTGCCTTCGCGAGCACGATGCCGCCGACGATCGCGGCCGACGACGAGCCCATCCCCCGCCCGTGCGGCACCACGTTGCGGCACGTGAGCCGCAACCCCGGACGTCGCACGCCCATGAGGTCGAGGGCGGCGTCGAGCGAACGGACCACGAGGTGGCGCTCGTCGCGCGGCACCTCGTCGGCGGCCTCGCCCTCCACGACGACCTCGAGACCGTCGCCGGGGACGACCTCGGCGGTCAGCTCGTCGTGCACGTCGAGCGCGAGCCCGAGGGCGTCGAACCCCGGACCGAGGTTGGCGCTGCTGGCGGGCGTGCGGACCGTCACGGGCCCGCGGCGGAACGGCTGGTCGACCACGACGGCGCCGCTCAGGCCAGGCCGGCGGCGGCCGCGGCGTCGTGCACGTCGGCGTCGATGACGGAGTCGACCACGGACTCCACGCCCGACAGCGCCGTCTCGACGTCCTTCAGGCCGTGGCCCGTCACGGTCACGGCGATGCGCAGACCCGGGTCGACCTCGCCCGCCTCGGCGGCGGCCAGGAGACCCGCGACACCCGCCGCGGACCCGGGCTCGACGAACACGCCGTCGTGGGCACCCAGGCGACGCTGCGCGTCGAGGATCTGCTCGTCGGTGACGGCGTCGATGCGGCCGCCGGACGTGTCGCGCGCCTCGATGGCCAGCTGCCACGACGCCGGGTTGCCGATCCGGATCGCCGTGGCGACCGTCTCGGGACGGGCCACGGCCTCGCCACGGACGAGCGGCGCGGCGCCGGCGGCCTGGAAGCCCCACATCCGCGGACGGTGCGTGGCGAGACCGGCGTCGGCGTACTCGCGGTAGCCCATCCAGTAGGCGGAGATGTTGCCGGCGTTGCCGACCGGGAGCACGTGCACGTCGGGGGCGTCGCCGAGGACGTCAACGATCTCGAACGCCGCGGTCTTCTGGCCCTGGAGCCGCACCGGGTTGACCGAGTTCACGAGCGCGACCGGGTACTCGTCGGCCAGGGCCCGCGACAGCTGGAGGCACTCGTCGAAGCCGCCCCGCACCTGGATGACCTCCGCGCCGTGCATGACGGCCTGGGCCATCTTGCCGGTCGCGATCTTGCCGTGCGGGACGAGCACGATCGGGGTGAGCCCGGCACGAGCGGCGTAGGCGGTCATCGACGCCGACGTGTTGCCTGTCGACGCGCACACCACGGCCTTCGCGCCTTCGCCGACGGCCACGGAGATGGCCGCCGTCATGCCGCGGTCCTTGAAGGAGCCCGTCGGGTTGTCACCCTCGACCTTGAGCCAGACGTCGCCCTGGACGACCGAGGACAGCCAGGCCGAGTGGACGAGCGGCGTGCCGCCCTCGCCCAGCGAGATCACCGGGGTGTCCTCGTCGACCGGGAGCCACTCGCGGTACTCCTCGAGCACACCACGCCACGGCTGCGCCATCAGCGGAACTCCTTCATCAGTTGAGGCCTTCGACCCGCATGACCGACGACACGTCGCGCACCATGTCGAGCGCGCGCACCACCTCGACGGTCGCGGCGAGCGCGGCGTCGTCGGCCTCGTGCGTCACGATGACGAGCTGGGCGTCGGAGCCGTGGCCCTCCTGGCGGACCGTCTTGATCGACACGTCGTACTGCGCGAAGGCGTCGGCGACCGATGCGAGCACGCCGGCGCGGTCGTCGACGTCGATCGACACGTGGTAGCGGGTACGGGCGCGGCCGACGTCGAGCACGTCGAGGTCCGCGTGCGCGGTGTCACCGGGTCCGTGCACGTCCTGGCGGCGGTTACGGGCGACCGAGACGAGGTCGCCGAGCACGGCGCTCGCCGTGGGCGCGCCCCCGGCGCCCGGACCGTAGAACATGAGCTGACCGGCCGACTCGCTCTCGACGAACACGGCGTTGAACGCGCCGCGGACGCTGGCGAGCGGGTGGCTCTTCGCGATCATGGCGGGGTGGACGCGAGCCGACACGGCATCGCCGTCGGGCGTGCTGATCTTCTCGCAGATCGCGAGCAGCTTGACGACGCAGCCCATCTCGTCGGCCGAGCGGACGTCGGCGGCGGTGACGTCGGTGATGCCCTCGCGGTGCACGTCGCCGATGGTCACGCGGGTGTGGAACGCGAGCGACGCGATGATCGCGGCCTTGGCGGCGGCGTCGAAGCCCTCGACGTCGGCCGTGGGGTCGGCCTCCGCGTACCCGAGGCGCTGGGCCTCGTCGAGCGCGTCGGAGAAGCCGGCGCCCGTCGTGGTCATGGCGTCGAGGATGAAGTTGGTGGTCCCGTTGACGATGCCGAGCACCCGCTGCACGGCGTCACCCGCCAGCGACTCCTGGAGCGGGCGGATGATCGGGATGGCGCCGGCCACCGCCGCCTCGAACGCGATGTCGCGCTCGGCCTTCTCGGCGGCCTCGAACAGGCGGGCGCCGGTCGAGGTCGCGCGCACGGCCGAGACGGCGCACGGCGATGCCGACGAGCTCGATCGGGGCGCCGATCCGACGCGCCAGCTCGTCGCCGTCGCGGGTCAGCAGGCGGGCCACCTCCGACCCCACGACGCCGCAGCCCAGCAGGGCGACCTTAAGGGGTCGGGCGGTCGAGGGAGCGGTGTTCACGCGCGACAGCCTATCGGCGTCCCTCCTCGGTCCGGCCCCCAGTCCTCGCGGCGAGACCGAGACCGCCGCGTGGGGCTCACCGCTCGTAACCGCGCCCGAGCACGAGCAGCCCGGCGACCACGCACGCGGCGGGCACCGCGGACGCCGCGAGCACGCCGACGTCCAGGCCGTGCACGACCGCGGCGGCGAACACGGTGCCGCCCAGGGCGAGCGCGACGGACTCCGCGACCGAGTCGCTGGTCTGCAGGGCCGCGCTGTGACCCGCCTCCTCCCCCGGACCGGACCGGCGCAGCACCTCCGTCACCGAGGTCGACGAGAGCACGCCCATGCCGAAGCCGCCCACGACCCAGACCGTCGCGACGGCGACCACCGGCACCTCGGCGACCAGCGAGAGCGGCACGGCGAGGAGGCCCACGAGGATCGCGCCGGCGCCCAGCAGCGCCCGAGGTCGGGGCGTGCCGACCGGCGCCGGCAGCCGTTCCGGCCGCGACACGAGGGTTGCGCCGGCGAACCAGGTGAACGCCGTGCCCGAGATCGCCGCGCCCGCCAGGCCGACCGAGAGTCCGCGCTGGTCGACCAGCACCAGCGGCACGTACACCTCCGCCGCGAAGAAGGACGCCATGAGGAGGGCCCGTGATCCGATCAGCGACGGGAGGCCCCGTCCGCCGCTCCAGGTGCGCGGAGGCACCAGCCGACGGACGGAGAGCGCGAGCCCCACCAAACCCAGGACGAGCCAGGCCGGCCACGCCGGCAGCGTCCGCTGGCCGGCGACGGACACCAGGAGCACCGCCACCGCCGCGAGGGCGGCGGCAGCCAGACCACCCAGGGTCTGACCACCCGAGGGTCCTGCCGCGGCCGACGGGGAGCCGGTGAGGGACCGGATCGCCGGCCACGCGACCGTGAGGCTCGCCGCCGCCAGCGCGGGCCCCAGCAGGAACACGGCACGCCAGCCGAAGGCGTGCGTGAGGCCGCCGGCCACGACCGGGCCGACGATCGCCGGCACCGTCCAGGCACTCGTCATGACGGCGAGCGCGCGAGGTCGCAGCCGGTCGGGGTAGGCCTGCGCGACCACGACCCACAGGGCGACCCCGATCGGACCCGCGCCAAGACCCTGCACCGCACGCCCGAGGAGGAAGCCGGGCATCGACGTGGCGGTGCCGCACACCACCAGCCCGGCGGCGAAGACGGCCACTCCGCAGCCCAGCGCGGGTGCGGGACCCGCCCGCTCGATCCAGGAGGCGCTGGCGGTGCGCGAGAAGATGCTGACCGCCACCGGAGCGGCGAACGCGACGGCGTAGAGCGCGAGCCCGTCGAGCGCTCGCGCCACCTCCGGCATGACGCTCACCACCGCGAGCGACTCGAACGCGACGAGGAAGGCCAGCGAGAACAGACCGAGCGACGTGCGCCCCAGCCGACCGCGCCAGATCGAGTGGGCGTCGCCGTCCCCGGGGCTGGCCGTCTGGGCGTCGAGGGCGTCCGGCGTCGTCATGGGATGATCAGACAACCTCGACCAAGGTTGAGGTCAACGGCGTGACAGGAGGCGTGCACGATGGACACGACGGACCGACTCACCCCGCAGCAGGTCGCCGAGCGCTCGGGCGTCGCGGTCTCCGCCCTGCACTTCTACGAGTCGCGTGGCCTCATCACCGCCACACGGACGGCGGGCAACCAGCGTCGATACCGACGCGACGTGCTGCGACGCCTCGCCTTCATCCAGTTCTCGCAGCGCCTCGGCATCCCGCTGGCCGAGATCGGCGAGGCGCTCGCGTCGCTCCCCGACGACCGCGTGCCGACCAAGCGGGACTGGTCACGGCTCACCTCCCGCTGGCGCGCCGACCTCGACGCCCGCATCGCCCGCCTGCAGGCGCTGCGCGACGACCTCGACGGCTGCATCGGCTGCGGCTGCCTGTCGCTGCGCAGCTGCTCGGTCTACAACCACGACGACGAGCTGGGCCGCCGCGGTCCCGGGCCGCACCGAGGCCTGACGTGAGGCGGATCGGTCACGGGGCCGGTTCCGCGTCGCCTACCCTGGTCCGGTGAGCACGCGCCCGAGCAGCCTGTCGTCGAGCCTGCGGCAGCTGGGGCCCGTCAAGGTGGTCGGACTGGTCACCATCGTCGTGGTCACGGTCGTGCTCGTGTGGGCCGTCCTCGACGTGCGCTCCCTCCTCGCGCAGGCACCGGCCGCGCAGGTCGCAGCCGGACCGGACGCGTCGGCCGGGGCCCGTGGCAGCACGACCGAGCGACAGGTCGCGGTCACCGTCACGTTCTCCGGCACCGGCCCGTTCAACGCCACCGTCGTCGACGCCTCCAAGCGCGAGCGCACGTTCCGCTCGGGCGGCGAGGACGTGAAGGTGACACGCGTCTACGAGGGTGCCGGGCCGTACGTGCTGGCGAGCGTCCAGACCACCGGCAACGCCACGGTCCGCTGCCGCGTCGCCGTCGACGGGAGGCAGACGTCGTCGACCGAGCAGTCGGGCCTCTACGCCCAGACCGTCTGCGCCGGCTGAGGTGGGCGCCGACGACCGCGCCTCCTTCCGGGAGGGGCTGAGGCTCGGGCTGCCGTTCGCGGTGGCCTCCTTCCTGCTGTCGATGTCGTTCGGCGTCGTCGCCCGCGAGACGGGCTTCAGCGTGCTCGCCGCCGTCGCGATGTCGGTGCTCGTGTTCGCCGGGTCGGCGCAGTTCGCGGCCGTGGCGGTCCTCGCCGCCGGTGGAGGCGCGGGCGCGGCCGTCGCCGCCGGGACGCTGATGAACTCGCGCTTCCTCCCGATGGGCATCGCGCTCGCGTCGTCGCTGCCGGGGCGCGCCTGGTGGCGAGGGATGCAGGGGCTCGCCGTCGTCGACTCCTCCTGGGCGCTCGCGGCGCGTGGCGACGGCACGTTCGACCGCTGGCGCCTCTTCGGCACCACCGCACCCCAGCTCGTCGCCTGGTAC
>NZ_LUNF01000237.1:0-2522 GCF_001626145.1 Aeromicrobium sp. REDSEA-S32_B7 | reverse complement strand
ACCACGGTGTGCGCCACGGGATTGAGGCCGTGATCGACAAAGACCTGACGTCACAGCATATGGCTAACGTACTCGGCATCAAACATATCCTGATTCTGACCGGTGTCCGAAATGTTTCTCTTCACTTCGGAACCCCGCGGCAGGAGGAGATCGGTGAGTGCGCGGTATCGCAGATGAGGCAGTACCAGTCTGAAGGACATTTTGCCGACGGCAGCATGGGTCCCAAGGTGGAAGCGGCGGTCCGCTTCATTGAACGTGGCGGCCGACGTGCCGAAGATCGGCATGTCCTCCGGCTTCTTGCCGAACGCCTCGCGGTTGCGCACCAGCTGGCGGCCGACGTCGCGGTAGGCGTCCTTCGCCCCGCGTCGCTCGAACTTGTTGATCGCGACGACGTCGGCGAAGTCGAGCATGTCGATCTTCTCCAGCTGCGAGGCGGCGCCGAACTCCGGCGTCATGACGTACATGGCGGTGTCGACGTGCGGGACGATCGCAGCGTCGCCCTGGCCGATGCCGGGGGTCTCGACGACCACGAGGTCGAACCCGGCGGCCTTCAGCACGGCGACGACGTCGTCGAGGCAGTCGGGCAGCTCGTGGGAGCCGCGGGTGGCGAGCGAGCGGAAGTACGTGCGCTCCCCTCCGCTCATCGCGCCGCCGAGGGAGTTCATGCGGATGCGGTCGCCGAGCAGCGCACCGCCCCCGCGACGCCGGGTCGGGTCGACGGCGACCACCGCGACCCGCAGCTTGTCCTGCTGGTCGACGCGGAACCGGCGCACCAGCTCGTCGGTGAGCGACGACTTGCCCGAGCCGCCGGTGCCGGTGATGCCGAGCACGGGGGAGGAGTGACCGGCGGCCGCCGCGCGCACCCGCTCGAGGTCGGCCCCGGTGAGGCGGCCCGTCTCGGCGAACGTGATCGCGCGGGCGACGGCGGCGCGCTCGCCGGCGAGGACGGCGTCGACGTCGAGGGCGCCGAGCGAGGTGAGGTCGATGTCGCAGGCCTCGACGACCGAGCTGATCATGCCTGCGAGGCCCATGCGCTGGCCGTCCTCGGGCGAGAAGATCGTGACGCCGGACGCGCGCAGGCGGGCGATCTCCTCGGGGACGATGACGCCGCCCCCGCCGCCGACGACCTGCACGTGCCCGGCGCCCTGCTCGCGCAGCGACTCCACGAGGTACTCGAAGTACTCGACGTGCCCGCCCTGGTAGGACGAGACGGCCACGCCCTGCACGTCCTCCTCGATCGCCGCGTCGACGACCTCCTGGACCGAGCGGTTGTGGCCGAGGTGGATCACCTCCGCGCCCTGGCTCTGGAAGATCCTCCGCATGATGTTGATCGACGCGTCGTGCCCGTCGAAGAGTGCCGACGCGGTGACGAGTCGGACGGGGTGCGTGGGCACGTGCAGCGCGGTCATGCGAACTCCTAGGAAGTCAGATGCTCGGACATCCTACTAATGGGACGTGCTGCGCGCCACCCCCGACGCCGACGTCGGCCGGGTGCCCGCCGCTGCGCCTATGATCAGCCCATGCCGCAGGAGCCCCGACTCGCGTTCGACCCGCTCGAGCGGGCGGGAGAGCTGTGGGAGGAGCGCATCGGCGACGCCACGGCCATGCGGCTCGCGACGTCGATCATGCGGGTGCACCAGCTCGTGATCAGTCGTCTCGACGCGGCACTGAAGCCGCACGGGATCACGTTCGCGCGCTTCGAGGTGCTGCGCCTCATCTCCTTCAGCCGCGCAGGTCGGTTGCCGTTGAGCAAGATTGGTGAGCGGCTGATGGTGCACCCGACGTCGGTGACGAACGCGATCGACCGGCTGGAGGCGCAGGGCCTGGTGGTCCGCGAGCCCGACCCGACCGACCGGCGCCGGACCTTCGCGTCGCTGACGCCTGACGGGGAGCGGGTGGTCGAGGACGCGACCGCCGCCCTCATGGACGTGCAGTTCGGCGTCGCCCAGCTCGACGCCGACGACCAGCAGGCGGCGTACGCGTTGCTGCGGGGGCTCCGCCAGGTCGACTTCGGCGCGTGAGCGAGGGAGGGACGCGGGAGCCGAGGTTAGTCGCGCCGGAGCTCTGGTTCGCAGTGTCTGTCGTGGTGAACTTCCTCCGAGCCGTGGTTCCCGAGCGCGCGGAGCACGACCCGCTGCGCCTGGCGTCGCTGCTCGTGGGTGGGGTCCTCGTCCTCACGATCATGCGCCGCGCCTCGTTGTACGGATCACGGGCGGTCCGGTGGGCCGGTCGCGCCGCCACGGTGGTCCTCCTGGCCTCCCTGCTGGTGGCGCTCGACGCGTGGGCCCGCTCCTCGAGGCCCGAGCTCGCGGTGAGCTGGCCGGAACTGGTGGTGGTGGGTGTGGTCGCGCCGATCGTCCTGCTGGTCGTGTGGGCCTCCTCCCGCCCGCCCGCACCGTGAGCGGGGACGCCTGGTTCATCGGGGTCGGTACTGGATGTGGTCGAGGCGGGTGTGGTGGATCTCGACGAACTCGATGGTGCGGTCTCGGCGGTTCCAGGCGCGGGTGAACGCGGTCTCGGCC
>NZ_LUNF01000236.1:0-4940 GCF_001626145.1 Aeromicrobium sp. REDSEA-S32_B7 | reverse complement strand
CGCGAGGTCGGTCTTGCCCGTGCCCGCAGGCCCCTCGACGAGCAGCGGCTTGCCGAGCACCGACGCCAGGTACACGGTCGTGGCGATCGCGTCGGACGCGAGGTAGCCCTGCTGCGCCAGGCGATCCTTGACGTCCTGCACCGAGCTGAAGTTGGTCGTGGCCATCGTGCCCCTTCCGGCGATCGTGCCTACCATCGTGCCGTGGGAGCTTTCGAGGTCGTGCGCGAGGTGCCGATGGAGCCCGCCGAGGTCTTCGCGCGGCTCACCGACTGGGAGCGTCACGGCGAGGCCGTGCCCCTCACGCGGATCCGTCGGACGGAGTCCGGGTTCGTGGCCCGCACGGGCGTGGGGCCGCTCGGGTTCGACGACGTGATGGACGTCGTCGCCTGGGACCCGCCACGCTCGTGCCGCATCGAGAAGCGCGGCCGGGTCGTGAAGGGCACGGTGGGCGTCCCGCGCTTCGCGGCGCGCCTGGAGGAGGCTGCGGGTCGGCGGCTGTTCGGCCGCGTGGTCGACCACCTGCTGCGCACCTAGACTGCCCGCATGGGCACCAGCGAGCAGTCGTACACCGCCGAGGCCGAGGCCCTGGAGATCTGCCGTGACCTGATCCGGCTCGACACCTCCAACTACGGCGACGGCAAGGGACCGGGCGAGCGCAAGGCGGCCGAGCACGTCGCGGCCCTGCTGGCCGACGTCGGCATCGAGTCCGAGATCGTCGAGGCCGCGCCGGGTCGGGCGAGCGTCGTGGCGCGCTGGGGCGACCAGACCTCCAGCCGCGACGGTCTCCTCGTGCACGGCCACCTCGACGTCGTCCCGGCGCAGGCCGCCGACTGGACGGTCGACCCGTTCGCCGGCGAGGTCCAGGACGGCTACCTGTGGGGCCGCGGCGCGGTCGACATGAAGGACTTCGACGCCATGCTGCTGTCGGTGGTGCGTGCCCGTCAGCGGGCCGGCGTCGTGCCGGAGCGCCCCGTCACGCTCGTGTTCACGTCCGACGAGGAGGCCGGCGGACGCGAGGGCGCCCACTGGCTCGTCGAGCACCGTCCGGACCTGTTCGAGGGCTGCACCGAGGCGATCGGCGAGGTGGGTGGCTTCTCCGTCGAGGTCGGGGGACAGCGGCTGTACCTGATCGAGTCCGGCGAGAAGGGCATCAGCTGGATGCGGCTGCGGGCGCGCGGCACGGCCGGGCACGGGTCCATGCGGCAGAGCGACAACGCGATCACCCACCTGGCGCAGGCGCTCGCGGCCATCGGCGAGCACGCCTGGCCGGCGACGCCGGGACCGTCGATGCAGCTCCTGCTGGCCAAGATCGCCGAGCTCACCGGCGACGACGCGCAGGACCCCGACACGCTCCTCGAGCACGTCGGCCCGGCCATCCGCATGCTCGGTGCCGGCCTGCGCAACTCCACCAACGCGACCATGCTCGAGGCCGGCTACAAGCACAACGTCGTGCCGGGGGAGGCCATCGCCTACGTCGACGGCCGCTACCTGCCGGGACACACCGACTCCTTCCTGCCGGCCGTGCAGGAGATCGTCGGCGACCGGGTGGACGTGGAGCCCTACATCGTCGACCGCGCGCTGGAGTACCCGTTCCGCGGCGACCTCGTCGACGCGATGACGGTGGCCCTGCACGCCGAGGACCCCGACGCGCACATCGCGCCCTACCTGATGTCCGGCGGCACCGACGCGAAGGCGTGGGACAAGCTCGGCATCACCTCCTACGGCTTCACGCCGCTGCGCCTGCCCGGCGACCTCGACTTCACGGCGCTGTTCCACGGCGTCGACGAGCGCGTGCCGGTCGACGCCCTGGAGTTCGGCGCGCGGGTCTTCGACCGGTTCCTCGACCTCGCCTGAGGCCGGGATCCCGGCGGAAGATCGTTCAGAGCGTCGCGCGGACGCGGATGATCTTTCGTCGTAGCCGAACAGTGCGGTGGCCGGAGCGGTCCTTGCGGAGCCGGTCGATCTCCCAGCCCTGGAACTCCGCCGCGTCGGTCAGGAGCCGGCAGACGGCGTTGCGCGACTGCGTCCGCGGGATCGAGAAGTCCCAGAACTCGTACTCCACGGCACCTCGTCGCATGCTCACCTCTCGTCCTCCCAGGTGTGGGGCGCGGACACGTCGTCCAGCGCCGCGATGATCTCCGTCGGCAGCTCGAGCGCGTCCGAGCCCAGGGCTGTGCGCAGCTGCGCCGTGGTGCGCGCGCCGACCAGCGTGGAGGCCACCGTCGGGCGGTCGCGGACCCAGGCGAGTGCCACGTGGGCCGGTGCGGCGTCGAGGCCCTCTGCGGCCCGGACGACGGCGTCGACGACGGGCGCCAGGTCGGGGCCGAGGTACGGGGCGACGAAGCCGCTCCACTGGCTCGACGCGGCCCGCGAGTCGGCCGGCGTGCCCGTCCGGTACTTGCCGGTCAGCACGCCGCGCGCGAGCGGGGACCACGCGAGGTGCCCGAGCCCGAGGTGCTCGGCCGCAGGGACGAGCTCCTCCTCGACGGTGCGGTTGAGCAGCGAGTACTCGACCTGGTGGGCGACGAGCAGCGGTCCGAGCGTGCGCGCTGCCGTCGCCGCGGCCAGGCCCACCTGCCAGCCGGCGAAGTTGGACACCCCGACGTAGCGGACACGGCCGGTCGTCACGGCGTGCTCGAGGGCGGACAACGTCTCCTCCCATGGCGTCAGCGGGTCCCAGGCGTGGAGCTGCCAGAGGTCGAGGTGGTCGGTGCGCAGTGCGCGCAGCGACGCGTCGAGCTGGGCGAGCAGGTGGCCGCGGGAGGCGTCGGTGACCGCGTGGCCCCGCCGGAACCCGACGACGCCCTTGCCGGCGAGCACGACCTGGTCGCGGACCCCGCGCTTGGCGACCAGGTCGCCGACCAACGCCTCGGCCCGGCCCTCGCCGTAGACGGGAGCGGTGTCGATGAGCGTGCCGCCGGCGTCGAGGAACGCGTCGAGCTGCTCCTCGGCCTCGACCTCGTCGACCTGGGAGCCGAAGGTCATGGTGCCGAGACCGAGCCGCGAGACCCGCAGCCCCGAGTGACCGACCTGACGCTCCTGCATGCCAGCACCCTAGACCGCAGGTCCACACCGGAGGTCTAGGCTCGCAGGGTGGATGTCCTGCGATCTGTCGTGCTCGGCCTCGTCCAAGGGCTGACCGAGTTCCTCCCCATCTCCAGCAGCGCGCACCTCGCGATCGTTCCCCGCTTCCTCGGGTGGGACGACCCCGGCGCGGCGTACACGGCGGTCGTGCAGATCGGCACCGAGCTGGCCGTGGTCCTGTACTTCTGGAAGGACATCTGGCGGATCGGCACCGGCTGGCTGCGCGGTCTCGTGTCGTCCGACGCGCGCGCCCTCCCGGAGTGGCGGATGGGTTGGTTCGTCATCATCGGCTCGATGCCGATCGTGCTGCTCGGGCTCGCGCTGGAGAGCCTGATCGACCGGCAGTTCCGCAACCTGTGGGTCATCGCGACGATGCTGATCGTCCTCGGCATCGTGCTGGGTGTCGCGGAGCGCGTCGGGCGGCGCACCCGCCCGATCGAGCAGCTCACCTGGACCCACGCGGTGGCGCTGGGCCTCGCACAGGCTGCCGCGGTGGTCCCGGGCGTCTCGCGCTCGGGCGCGACGATCAGCATGGGCCTGCTGCTGGGCTACGAGCGCGCCGCGGCCACCCGGTTCGCGTTCCTGCTGGCCATCCCCGCGGTGGTGGGCGCGGGTCTCTACAAGCTGAAGGACGTGCCGGGCGGGGAGAACGCCTACGGCTGGGGTCCGACCCTGATCGGCACCGTCGTGTCGTTCGTCGTGGGTCTCGCCGTCATCCACTGGCTCCTGCAGTACGTGAGCAAGCACTCGTACGCGCCGTTCGTCGTCTACCGCATCGCTCTCGGCACACTCGTGCTCGCGCTCCTGGCCTTCGGGGTCATCGGAGCGGGAGTCTCGGCGTCGGTCTAGCGGCTGCGACCTCCCAGGCGTCGTCCTAGGGTCGGGACATGACCCGTCCCACCGCGCTCGTCACCGGAGCCACCCGAGGGATCGGCCGCGCCGTGGCCGAGGACCTCGCCCGTACGCACGACGTCGTCCTCGTCGGACGTGACGTCGAGGAGCTCGACGCGGTGGCGTCGGGTCTCGAGGGCTCAAGCGTCCTGGCGCTCGACGTCGCGGACGCCGACGCGGTCGACGCGGCGTCGTTGCCGGAGCGTCTCGACGTGCTCGTGCACGCGGCGGGCGTGGCGGTGAACGGCACGGTCGGGGAGGTGACGCGCGACGACTGGCGCTCGGTGTTCGAGGTCAACGTCTTCGGCGTCGCTCACCTGACGTCGCGGCTGCTGCCCACGCTGCGCGACGGGGGAGGGACGGTCGTGCTCGTGAACTCCGGCGCCGGGCTGTTCTCGACGCCCGGGAACGCGGTGTACTCGGGCAGCAAGTTCGCGCTGCGCACCTTCGGCGACTGCCTGCGCGAGGAGGAGCGCGAGCACGGCGTGCGTGTCGTGTCCGTGCACCCGGGGATCGTCGACACGGCGATGGGCCGGCAGGTGCTGGAGCGTGGCGACGGCGGCCACCCGGAACGGATGATCCAGCCCGCCACCATCGCCGCCGCGGTGCGCGTCGCCGTCGACGCCCCGCCCGAGGCGCAGTTCGAGACCATCTCCGTCCGCCCGACGCTGGACCCTAAGGGGGACTGAGGGCGGGGGACAGGGGGCCGTTCTGGTGCGCGGCCTCGGCTCACGCTGGGCGCCGTCTCCGCGCGGGCCTCGACCGGGCAGCTGGGCGCGACCTGGTCTGGGTTCTCGGGCCCTGGCGGGGCCTGGGTGACGCACGATTCTGCCTTGGTGTGGACCGTTCCACACGAAGGCAGAATCCTTCCCACCCGTCGCCCGCCATCGGTGGATTCCCCACCGCAGAAGCGCTCCTGCGGTTGCAGATCCACCGATAGGACGCGCCAACGCAGAAGCCTGGCC
>NZ_LUNF01000235.1:0-8229 GCF_001626145.1 Aeromicrobium sp. REDSEA-S32_B7 | reverse complement strand
GTCGCTCCCGTACGCGGTGCACGAGCGGGCGCCGACGACGGCCACCGCCTGCTCCGCGAGCCCGGCGAGGTCGGCAGGACCGCGGACCCAGAGCCCCAGCGGTGCGCCGGTGGTGCCTCCGTGCGGCTCCACGTGGTCGAGGTCGTCGAGGCCGGCCGGCCACTCCCGGTCGCCCGGCACCACCCAGCGCAGACCCTGCTCGTCGGCCCTGGCTCGGGCCGCGGCGACGTCGCGCTCGAGGCGCGGCGCGGCGTCGCGCCAGGCGTCCGGCAGCTGCGACGCGAGCGTGCCGCCACCCTGGCGGATCGCCGACACCACGGCGCCGGCACCGTGCTCAGCGAGCAACGGGACCAGCCGGGGGTCGCCCGGTTCGACGACGAGGCTCAGCGCGAGCCGTGCCTCGGCGTCGCGCAGCGCGTCGCCTCGACGGAACTGGTCGGTCCGTTCGCTCACGACGTCACCAGGTCGCGCAGCAGCGGACCGAGCGGCGTGCCGCGCCGCAGCGCGAGGGCGAGCTCGACGTCGTCGACGTCGGGCTGCCCGCCGTCCCGGAGGTCGCACACGGTCCAGGCCACCCTCAGGACCCGGTCGGCCGAGCGCGCCGAGAGTCGCTGCCCGCGCAGGTGGGAGTCGACGAGGCGTCGGGCGGCGTCGGTGGCCGGCCAGTGCTTGCGCAGGTCGACGCCCGGCACGTCGGCGTTGGCCTGCCAGGGCGTCCCGGCGAAGCGGACGGCCTGTCGCTCCCGGGCCCGACGCACGGCCGGTGCGAGCTGCGCGGTGGAGCGGGCACCCGCCGTCTCGTGGACCAGCTCGGGTCGGCTGGGCGGCACCAGCGTGCGGTGGATGTCGATGCGGTCGCGCACGGGCCCGGAGATCCGGTCGCGGTAGCGGCGCTGCATGAGCGGCGTGCACTCGCAGGGGTCGCTCACCGACCCGCCCTGCCCGCACGGGCAGGGGTTCGCGGCGAGCACGAGCTGGAACCGGGCGGGGAACGTCGCGGTCTGCGCCGCGCGCGAGACGACGACGTGCCCGGACTCCAAAGGCTGGCGCAGCGCGTCGAGCACGTTCGACGCGAACTCCGGTGCCTCGTCGAGGAAGAGGACGCCGCGGTGGGCCAGGCTGAGCGCGCCGGGACGGATCCCCCGCTGGCCTCCCCCGACGATCGCCACGGCGCTGGCAGTGTGGTGCGGGTCGACGAACGGCGGACGCTCCACGAGCGGCACGTCCGCCGGCAGCACGCCCGCCAGGGAGTGCACGGCACTGACCTCCAGGGCCTGCTCCCGCGTCAGGTCGGGCAGCAGGCCGGGAAGCCGCTGGGCCAGCATCGTCTTGCCGATGCCCGGCGGGCCGGTCATCAGCACGTGATGACCGCCGGCAGCTGCCACGACGACCGCGGTCCGGGTGTCCTCCTGCCCGGCGACGTCGGCGAGGTCGAGCCCGGCCACGCGGTCGACGTAGGCGTGCCCGAGCCCGACGCCCTCCTCCAGCGGCGGCACGGGCGGGTCGTCCGGCTCGTCCTCTCCCGTGAGCAGCGCGACCACCTGGCGCAGGGACCGCACGCCGACGACCTGCACGCCGCTCACGAGCTCGGCCTCCCCCACGTTCGACTCCGGCACGAAGACCCGCCCGAAACCGGCCTCGACGGCGGCGATCGTCGCCGGCAGCACTCCGCGCACCGCCCGCAGCCGACCGTCGAGGGCGAGCTCGCCGATGAAGACGGTGCCCGCCGTGGCCTCGACCGGCACCAGCGTCTTCTCGACGAACATCGCCACCCCGATCGCGAGGTCGTAGTGCGACCCGGTCTTCGGCAGCGTCGACGGGGCGAGGTTGATGGTCACGCGCTGGTCGGGCCAGGTCGTGCCGGAGTTGACGACCGCGGCACGCACCCGGTCGCGTGCCTCGTTGACGATCGTGTCGGCCAGACCGACCACGATCGTCTTGGGCAGACCCGAGGCGATGTCGACCTCCACCTCGATCGCCCGACCGGTCAGCCCGTCGAGGGTCACCGAGTGCGTCGCCGCCATCAGGCCACCCCGCCCATCCGCTCGACCACCGGACCGCCGCGCCGCGGGATCCGCACCGACACCACGTCGATCCGCACCGCCGCGGGCTCCGCCTCCTGCGCCTGCAGCCACGCCGACGCCGCCCGCCGCAGCCGAGCCGCCTTGCGCGCCGACACCGACTCGAAGCCCGTCCCGTGCCGCGAGCTCGTCCGCGTCTTGACCTCGCAGAACACGATCGTGTCGCCGTCCCTGGCCACCAGGTCGAGCTCACCCCACCGGCACGTCCACCGCCGCTCCAGGATCGTCATCCCCAGCGACTCCAGGTGCCGCGCCGCCACCTGCTCCCCGTACCGCCCCAGCGCGTCGTTGCGTGCCTGACTCATGCCCCCAGCCTCGCCACACCACGACGCCCACGACAGACCCCTCGCACGGGCTGTGGACGACCAGGACCAGCCCGACGAAGGGCCTGTGGACGTGGTCAGGAGCGGGTCGGCGCGGCCTGCTCGACGTACTCGACGACGTTGCCGTCGCCGTGGCGGGCGACGAGCCTGCGGCCGTTCGGCCCAGGCATCGGACCGTCGAGGAGGTCTCCCCCACCGCCCTGCACGGCGTCGACGACGACGTCGAGGTGGCGGACGATGATCGTCGCGGCGCGGGAGCGGGTGGCCTCGTCGGCGCCCTCGAGCAGGAGGAAGGGTCCGACCCACGCCAGCCGCACCGGTCCGAACGTGAAGGCGCGCACGTCGGTGGTGCCCGACAGGCGCTCGTACAGCGGTAGCGCCGCGTCGATGCTCTCCACCGGGATGCGCGCCAGGACGGCCACGACGTTCGACGGCGTCTCGTCCACGAGGTGCCTCAGGCGGACGGGATCTTCACGTCGGAGTCGGCGAGCTCCTCGACGTTGACGTCCTTGAAGGTGAGCACCTTGACGTTCTTGGCGAACCGGGCCGGACGGTAGATGTCCCACACCCAGGCGTCGTTCATCGACACCTCGAAGTAGGCGTCGCCGGTCTCGGAGCGGACCTTCACGTCGACCGCGTTGCACAGGTAGAAGCGACGGTCGGTCTCCACGACGTACTTGAAGATCTTCACGACGTCGCGGTACTCGCGGTAGAGCGCGAGCTCGGCCTCGGTCTCGTACTTCTCGAGGTCCTCTGCGCTCATCTGCCCTCCACGGCCTGCTCGATCGTGCTCGTCGTGTCGCTCCCCGGAACACTACCGGCCGGGACCGCGCAGCCGGGCAGGCTCCACGAACGTCGGTGGTGGTCGCTCGGGCCGTGCCGACGCAGCGCCTCGACGTGGGCGGGCGACGCGTAGCCCTTGTTCTCGTGCCAGCCGTACTGCGGGTGCTCCTGCGCGAGCTCGACCATGAGCGCGTCACGCGACGTCTTCGCCAGGATGCTCGCGGCGGCGACGGCTGCGCAGCGCAGGTCGGCCTTCACCGCGGTGACGACGGGTGGGAAGCTCGGCCCGGGTGCGTCGAGGAGCGACGGCTGCGCGGGCGCGCTCAGGTAGTCGTGGTTGCCGTCGAGCAGCACGAGGTCGGGCGTGGGGTCGAGGTCGACGAGCGCCCGGTGCGCGGCGAGCCGCATCGCGGCCATGATGCCGACCGCGTCGATCTCGGCGGGCGACGCGTGACCGACGCCGTAGCCCGCGCCGTGGGTGGTGGCCCACCGGCGGATGCGTGGCGCGAGCCGCGCGCGGGCGTCGGGCGAGAGCAGCTTGCTGTCGCGCACGCCCTGCGGTGCCGTGCGGGTCTGCTCGGTGACGGCGACGACGCCGACGCTCACCGGACCGCTGAGCGCACCGCGGCCGACCTCGTCGGCGCAGGCGAGCACGGTGCAGCGCTCGCGCAGGAGGCTGCGCTCGAACCGGAGGCTCGGACGTGCTGTCACTGCTGCTGCGTCACTCGCGCTTCGCGGGCGGGTCGTCGGGCACCTCGGCGAACGCGTCGGTGCCGCGGATGAAGCCCATGCGCTTCCACGGCCACACCCGCACCCACGCCTTGCCGACGACGGCGTCGACGGGGATGAAGCCGCCGCCCGGGTCGCCCTGGTGGACGCGCGAGTCGGCGGAGTTGCCGCGGTTGTCGCCCTCGACCCACAGGTGGTCCTTCGGGACGATCACGTCGAAGCGGGTCTCGCTGTTGGCGGCGGGGTCGCGCAGGTACGGCTCGTCGATGGACGTGCCGTTGACCGTGAGCCTGCCCTGCTCGTCGCAGCAGGCGACGCGGTCGCCGCCGACGCCGACGACGCGCTTGATGAGGTGGCCGCCGGTCGGGAAGAGACCGACGACCTCCAGCGCCTTCTGGACCGGGTTGCTGGCCTTGGCGTCCTCGCTGGCGTCGAGCCATCCCCCCGGGTCGTCGAACACGACGATGTCGCCACGCTGGGGATCGCCGGTCCAGTAGGAGACCTTCTGGACGAGGATCTTGTCGTTGACGAGCATCGTCGGTTCCATCGACTCCGACGGGATGTAGAACGCCTGCAGGAAGAAGGCCTTGACCACCACGGCCATCACCATGGCGATGACGACGAGGAGGATCGACTCCTGCCAGACGGGTAGCTGGCGCTTCTTCACGGTCTCACTCACGACGTGAGCCTAGACGCAGGAGCCACAGCGAGCAGGTGGGCACGCGGGAGGACCTCAGTCCTCGCGCTTCTCCTTGATCTTCGCGGCCTTGCCGCGCAGCGAGCGGAGGTAGTAGAGCTTCGCGCGACGCACGTCGCCGCGGGTCGCGACCTCGATCTTCTCGATGACGGGCGTGTGCAGCGGGAAGGTGCGCTCGACGCCGACGCCGAAGCTGACCTTGCGCACCGTGAAGGTGCGGCCGATGCCCGAGCCCTGCAGCTTGATGCAGACGCCCTGGAACACCTGGACGCGAGAGCGGTTGCCCTCGACGACCTTGACGTGGACCTTGAGGGTGTCGCCGGCGCGGAACGCGGGGACGTCGTCGCGACGGGACTCGGCTGCGACCTGGTCGACCAGGTTGGTCATGATCTACTCCTCGCCGGTGCCACAGGTCACCCACGGAAAACGATGGTGAAAAGAAAAGGGTCGTGCGGCGTCGGTCAGCGGATCCCCTGTGGCAGAACCGCGATGCGCCAGTGCCGGGCCGTGGGCGGCAGAAGATCCAGAACGCCACGAGGGCACCTGCCCGAGCAGGTGCCCTCGTGGGGTCTTGGGGTGGGCGACGGCTCAGTCGAGCGCGTAGCCCTCGCCACCGTGGAGGACGCTGTCGATGCCGGCGACCTCCTCCTCCTCGGTGACACGGAAGCCGACCGTCACGTCGATCACCTTCGCGATGATGAAGGCCATCACGAAGCTGTAGGTCGCGATGGCGACAGCCGGGATGAACTGGACGATCAGCTGGTCGATGTTGCCGCCCGTGAAGAGGCCGGTGTCGATCGCGAAGAAGCCGAGGTACAGCGTGCCGATGACGCCCGCGACCAGGTGCAGGCCGACCACGTCGAGCGAGTCGTCGAAGCCGAGCTTGTACTTGAGCTCGATGGCGACCGCACAGACGGCACCGGCGACGAGGCCGAGCACGATGGACCAGAACGGCGTCAGGTTGGCGCAGGCCGGCGTGATCGCGACCAGACCGGCCACGACACCGGAGGCGGCGCCGACGGCGGTGGCCTTCCCGTGACGGAAGTGCTCGACCACGATGAAGCCGATGGCCGCTGCGGCCGGGCAGACGATCGTGTTGACGAAGATCAGCGCAGCCTGGCCGTCCGCGGTGGCGGCGCCGCCGTTGAAGCCGAACCAGCCGAACCACAGCACCGCGGCACCGATGAGGACGAGCGGCACGTTGTGCGGGACGGCGGTCTCCTTGCTGAAGACCTTGCGCTTGCCCAGGACGAGCGCGAGGGCCAGGGCGGCCGCGCCGGCGTTGATGTGCACCGCGGTGCCGCCGGCGAAGTCGATCGTCTCGGTGCTCAGGCCCAGGTGGGTGCCGAGCTGGCCGACCCAGCCGGTGAAGGTCGTCGTGTCACCGTCCACGACGAACGAGAACACCCACGAGGCGACCGGGAAGTAGACCAGCACGGAGAAGAACCCGGCGAACAGCAGCCAGGGGAAGAACCGCGCACGGTCGGCGATGGCGCCCGAGATGAGGGCGACGGTGATGATCGCGAAGGTCGACCCGAAGGCCGCCGCCGCGAGGACAGCACCGGCGCTGGCGTCACCGCCGAACGCGGCCTTGGCCGCGTCGTTCAGCGCGAAGTCGGAGAACGGGTTGCCGAGCACCTCGGGGATCCAGTCGTTGCTGGTTCCGTCCACGAAGGCCATGTTGGCACCGAAGAGCATCCAGAGGACGCCCACGAGGCCCATCGTGCCGAAGCTGAGCATCATCATGGACACGACGCTCTTGGCCTTGACCAGACCGCCGTAGAAGAAGGCGAGGCCTGGCGTCATGAAGAGCACCAGCGCTGCCGTGATAAGCAGCCAGTAGGTCGGGAAATTCATCGAGTGTCTCTCTCGTCGTCAGGGGGCGAGCAGGGAGGACCCCGCGAGGGGGCGACACGCGGCGACGCTGCTGCGTGGTTCCTGCGTCATGCTGGCGACAGGAGGTTGTGCGGGGCTTGCCTCCGGGTCACAGGAGCGTTACGACGACGAGCCTCGGGTTAACTCGATGTTTCGGACGCGTCACCGAGCAGGTCCGGGCGCCGCTCGCGGGTGCGCTGCAGCGCCTGCTCGTGCCGCCAGGCGGCGATCGCGCCGTGGTGGCCGGACAGCAGGACGTCGGGCACCGTGTGGCCGCGCCACGTGGCCGGCTTGGTGTACACGGGGTACTCCAGGAGGCCGTCCTCGCCGTGCGACTCCTCGGCGAGCGAGGCGGGGTTGCCCATGAAGCCGGGGACGAGGCGCACGACGGCCTCGATCACCGCGAGCGCGGCGACCTCTCCCCCGTTGAGGACGAAGTCGCCGAGGGAGACCTCCTCGACGCGCCAGCGCTCGCGGGCGTGGTCGATGACGCGCTGGTCGATCCCCTCGTAGCGACCGCACGCGAACACGAGGTGCCGCTCGCGGCTGAGGTCGTGCGCGAGGGACTGGCGGAACGGGGTGCCCGACGGCGTGGGCACCACGACGACGCTGTCGTCGGTGGCGACCGTGTCGAGGGCCTCGCCCCACGGCTCGGGCTTCATGACCATGCCGGCGCCGCCGCCGTAGGGCGTGTCGTCGACGGTGCGATGCCGGTCGTGGGTGAAGTCGCGCAGGTCGTGCGTCGCGATCTGCAGCAGACCCTTCTCGCGGGCCCGGCCGGCGAGCGACAGGTCGAGCGCGTCGAGGTACGCCGGGAAGATGGAGACGACGTCGATGCGCAGGGTCGGGGCGTCGGGCTCGCTCATGCGTCGGCACCGCCGGCGGCCCGCTCGGGCTCGGCGACGGCCTGGGCGTCGGGGTCGAGCAGACCGGGCACGTCGGCGAGCGTCACGTGGCCCGCACCCAGGTCGACGTCGGGGACGAGCGCGACCACGAACGGCACGAGCACGCCGCGCGCGCCCGCGTCGAGGTCGAGCGACAGCAGGTCCTGCTCGGGCAGGTGGAGCACGTCGGCGACGACCCCGACGTCGGTGCCGGCGTGGTCGTGCACGCGCAGGCCGACGAGCTGGTGGTCGTAGTAGGCGTCGTCGTCCTCGGGCACGTCGTCGGGGTCGACGTCGACCTCGAGGACGCGTCCGTGCAGGGCCTCGGCCGCGGTGCGGTCGCCGACGCCCTCCAGACGCAGCAGGAGCCGCCCGGAGTGGTTCCGGGCGGCTGCCACGACGACGGTGCGGTCGCCGGCGACGAGGGCGGTGCCAGGTGCGAAGCGACGCTCCGGCTCGTCGGTGCGGACCTGGACGGCGAGCTCGCCCTTGATGCCGTGGGCCCGGCCGATGCGGCCGACGACGACGCGCACGTCAGGTCCTCAGCGCTGGCGGTCGACGTCCACGAAGTCGATGCGGGCACCCTTGGTGCCGGCGATCGCTCCGGTGACGGTGCGGATCGCCGACGCGGTACGACCGGAGCGGCCGATCACCTTGCCGAGGTCGGCAGGGTTGACCCGCACCTCGAAGAGGTCGCCCCGGCGGGTCGACGCGGCGCGCACGTCGACCTCGTCGGGGTGGTCGACGATGGCCGACACGAGGTGCTCGATGACCTCCTGCGTGCGACCAGCCACGATCAGGACTCGGTGCTCTCGGCCTCGGCGGGCGCCTCGGCAGCGGTGTCCTCGGCCTTGGCC
>NZ_LUNF01000234.1:0-5253 GCF_001626145.1 Aeromicrobium sp. REDSEA-S32_B7 | reverse complement strand
GTCGGACGCCTCCTCGGTGGTGCCGCAGGCGGCGAGGGCGGTAGCGAGGATCGCAGTGGCTGCCACGAGGGGCAGGCGGATGGACGTCACGGGATCTCCTGGGGGGTGAGGGTGCGGGAGTGGTGGCGGGCGACGGCGCGGGTGCGGACGTGGCCGGTGGACGGGTCGACGTGGACGTCGACCCGGATGCCGTAGGCGGCGGTGAGCCGCTCGGCGGTGAGCACCTCGGCCGGGGGGCCGGAGGCGGCGACGCGACCGTCGACGAGCAGCACGACCTCGTCGGCGATGGCGGCGGCCTGGTCGAGGTCGTGCAGGACGATGCCGACCGCGATGCCGTGCTGGTCGGCCAGGTCACGCACGGTGTCGAGCAGCTCGACCTGGTAGCGCAGGTCGAGGAACGTGGTGGGTTCATCGAGCAGGAGCACCGGTGTGTCCTGGGCGAGGCAGCTGGCGAGCCAGACGCGCTGCAGCTGTCCGCCGGAGAGGGTGTCGACGGCGCGGTCGGCGAGCTCGTCGACGCCGCACAGGGCCATCACGCGCTCCACGACGGCGGGTCCGTCGGGGTCGCCCGCACCCCAGCGTCCGCGGTGCGGGTGCCGGCCGTACTCGACGACCTCGCGCACCGACACGCCGCCGGGCACGCTGCGCGACTGGGACAGCAGCGTCAGTCGCTGCGCCACCTCGCGGCCGGAGAGGTCGGCGAGGCGGGTGCCGTCACCGAGCTCGACCTGACCCGCTGCGGGGGTGTGCAGATGTGCCAGGGAACGCAGCAGCGTCGACTTGCCGGACCCGTTCGGGCCGATCAGGGCGGTGACGCACCCGGCGCGCAACGTCACGTCGACGCCGTGCACCACCGTCGCGCGTCGGTAGCCGGCGACGACGCCGGTGCCGCGCAGCTGCGGGGCGGAGAGATCGACCATGGCGATCAAGGTAAGGCATACCTACCTTCTCGTCCCCCGGCGGGTGCGTCGTGACGCCCCGCGGTCCAGGAGGTCTCGCGCCTCAGGCGGATCGTTCGGCGGCCTCGCGTGCCGTGCGGTCGACGCGCGCCACGTGGTGCTGCCAGGTGACGTCGTCGGGCAGGTTCGTGGCGTCGGGCCGCAGCCCGGCCAGACCGTCCAGGCGCTCGCGGAGCACGTCGGCGTGACCGGCGTGCCTGTGTGCCTCGGCGACCATGTGCACCAGCACGCGCCGCAGCGTCACCACGTCGCGCGGGGCGGTCCACCACGGCACGACCCCGGTCGCGTCGAGGTCGAGCGCGTCGATCGTCGCGTCGGCGTGCGCCCACGCGCGGTCCACGTAGCCGAGCGCCTCCGCGAGGCTGACCTCGGCCGGCACCACGAAGTCGGCGTGGGGGTCGGCGTCAACGTCGGGCGTCGGCTCGGGGAACGGACGGTCGAACACCACCCCGAAGTACTCGCACGCGCACACGGCTGTGTGGTGCACCAGCCCGAGCAGGCTCAGGCCGGTGGGCGTGAGGCTGCGGCGCGCGTCGAGCTCGTCGAGACCCTCCACCTTCCAGCGCAGCGCGTCACGCGCCGTGTAGAGGTAGTCGCGCAGGAGGTCCTTCTCGGGCACGGTGCCGTGGACGTCGACGTCGACGTCGACGTCGGGGCTCTGGGGCTCGGCCATGCCTCGACCCTGCCACCGCGCGTCAGTCGGGTCGAGCCCTGCTGCGACGTCGGTTCAGGCCGGGCACCTTCTCGAGCATGCCCGCGAGGTCCGTCGCGGTGTCCAGGAGCGCGTGGATGTCGGGTCCGACGTTCTTCATGTCCTCCAGGATCGGGACGATGTCGGTCTCGAGCTTCTCCACGAGCATCGGCAGGTGATCGATGAGGCCCACCAGCGCCTCGATCTCGTCGGGCGACGTGGTCTCGGAGATGCGCTGCAGCGTGGGGGCCAGCCGCTCGATCGACGGACCGAGGTCGTCGAGGATCGGTCCGAACGTGTCGAGCAGGCCCTGCGCCCGCGCGAGGGTCGGCTCGACGCTGGCCACCGTGCCCGCGGTGCGCACGACGACGGCGTCCGCCGCCTTGCGGGTGGCGTCGATGTCGTCGACCAGCCGGTGCGCGCGGCGCACCAGGTCCTCGGCCGAGTCGAGCAGTCCCACGGCCCGCGGCAGCAGCGAGGCGGCCGCCTCGACCAGGTCCGGCAGACGGCGCGGGTCGGGCAGGCGGGGGAGCATGCCGTCACGCTACCGAGCGCGGGCGAGTCTGCACGGGGACGTGGACCCGCGTGCCTAGACTCGTCGGGTGATTCGCTTCGACAAGGTCACCAAGACCTACCCGGGCCAGAAGCGTCCTGCGCTGGACGCCGTCGACCTGGAGATCGAGAAGGGGGAGTTCGTCTTCCTCGTCGGATCCTCGGGGTCGGGCAAGTCGACGTTCCTGCGTCTCGTCCTGCGCGAGGCGCGGCCGACGTCAGGGCGCGTGCACGTGGCCGGCAAGGAGATCAACAAGCTCTCGTCCTGGAAGGTGCCGAAGCTGCGCCGCCAGGTGGGCACGGTCTTCCAGGACTTCCGCCTCCTGCCCAACAAGACCGTCCACGAGAACGTCGCGTTCGCGCTGCAGGTCATCGGCCGCTCGCGCTCCGAGATCGACCAGCTGGTGCCCGAGACGCTCGAGATGGTGGGGCTGGAGGGCAAGGGCCACCGCATGCCCGACGAGCTGTCCGGCGGCGAGCAGCAGCGCGTCGCCATCGCCCGCGCGTTCGTCAACCGGCCGATGATCCTCATCGCCGACGAGCCCACCGGCAACCTCGACCCCACCACCAGCGTCGGCATCATGAAGCTGCTCGACCGCATCAACCGCACCGACACCACCGTCGTCATGGCCACCCACGACTCCTCGATCGTCGACCAGATGCGCAAGCGCGTCATCGAGCTCGACGAGGGGCGCGTCGTGCGCGACGAGGCCCGCGGCATCTACGGCTACCAGTCCTGAGGCGATCCTGTGCGCACCATCCTGAGCGAGCTCCGCGCGAGCCTGTCCCGCAACACGTCCATGACCATCTCGTTGGTCGTCACGATGACCGTCTCGCTGCTGCTGGCGGCGCTCGGCCTGCTGCTGCAGAGCCAGGCCGACCGCACCGAGCAGTTCTACGGCGACCGGCTGCAGGTGCAGGTCAACCTGTGCACCGACAACTCCACGGCGCCCACGTGCGTCGGCGGTGCCGCGACGAAGGACCAGACCGCAGCCGTCCGTGAGGCGCTGTCGACGAACCCCGAGGTCAAGTCCTACGACGTCCGCAGCCCGCAGGAGAACTACGACAAGGCCCGTGAGCTGCTCGGCCAGACCGACTCCGGCAAGGCCCAGCTCGACACCGTCGAGCCGTCGGACTTCCCCGAGTCCTACTTCGTCACCCTGAAGGATCCGCAGCAGTTCGACGGTCTCGTCAGCCAGGTCTCGGGCATGGACGGCGTCGGCAACGTGCAGTCGCTGAAGAAGCTGCTCGGACCGCTGTTCGAGATCCTCGACAAGATGCGGTGGGCCGCGCTGGCCACGTCGCTGCTGCTCATCGTCGCGGCGATCCTGCAGGTGTCGAACACCATCCGCATGACGGCCTACGCCCGGCGTCGCGAGATCGGCATCATGCGTCTGGTCGGCGCCTCCAGCTGGCACATCCAGCTGCCGTTCGTGCTCGAGTCGCTGCTCGCGGCGCTGGTGTCGGCGGCATTGGCGGCAGGAGGCCTGGCCGCGTTCATGTCGTTCGTCGTCTACGGCTACCTGCGCACCCAGCTGGGGGAGCTGACCACCTGGATCAGGTGGCAGGAGGCGGCCGCCGTCATGGGCTACACGACCGTGCTCGCCATGCTCCTGGCGCTCGTCCCGACACTCGTGATGACCCGCAAGTACCTTGACGTGTGACCGTGATGGCCTAGAGTCACACCAGTAACACCTGCACCACCCGCCTCGCGGCGGGTCGCCTCGCAGTTCTCCTTCCCCAAGGCCGAGGTCCCATGTCCCACCGCACGTCGTCCCGTCCCACCCGTACCGTCACGCGTCGTCACGCGGGGCGGGGCGTGCTCGCGATCCTCGCGACCTGCGCGCTCGTGGTCGGGCTGATGAACCCGGTGCTGGCCGACAAGAAGGACGACCTCCAGCGTCAGAGGCAGGGCGTCAACGGCAAGATCGACGGCGCCCAGAAGTCGCTCGACTCCTCCAGCGCCGCGTACGCGAAGGCCGCGAAGGCGCTCGACGCCGCGCAGGCCAAGCTCTCGTCGGCGCGCGCGACGCTCGGCAAGACCCGCGGCCAGCTGGCCGTGTCGCAGGCCGAGGACGCCCGCATGCAGGCCGAGCTCGACCGCAGCCAGGCCGCCCTCGACAAGGCCGTCGCCGACCTGAAGAAGGGGGAGCGGCGGCTCAAGGCGTCCGAGGACGAGGTGAAGGCGTTCACCGTCCAGACCGTGCAGGAGGGCGACCGCGGGATGAAGGCGTTCGGCGAGCTGCTCGGCGGCGAGAGCCCCTCGACGTTCACCGACCGGATGAGCCTCAACGCCTCCGTCGGCGACGCGCAGGTCTCGCGCATGCAGAAGCTCGCGGCCGCCAAGGTCATCCTGCGCCTCAACCGCGACAAGGTCGAGAAGCTGCGCGACCAGGTCGCTGTGGCCCGCCAGGCCGCCGCCGCCAACCTGCAGAAGATGACCGAGCTCGAGGCCGCCGCCGAGGCGCAGACCGCCGAGGTCGGCAAGCTCGTCGACGCCCGCGCCGACGCCAGCGGCAAGGCGCGCGCCGCGAAGGTCGAGGACGAGCGTCTGCTCGCCGCCTACGAGGCCGAGCGGAACCGCCTCAACAACGAGCTCGCCGAGCTCGCCCGACGCGAGCTGGAGCGCCAGCGCGCCCGCGAGCGCGCCGGTCGTGGGGGCAGCGGCAACAACGGCGGCCTCTCCGGCGGCGACGACAACGGTGCGCTGTCCTACCCCGTCAACGGCCCGATCACGTCGCCCTACGGCATGCGCGTGCACCCGGTCACCGGTGTGTACAAGCTGCACGACGGCACCGACTTCGGCGTCGGCTGCGGTACCCCGATCCACGCCGCCGCGAGCGGCACCATCATCCAGCAGTACTACAACGCCGGCTACGGCAACCGCGTCATCCTCGCCAACGGCATCAAGCGCGGCCAGAGCATCGTGACGACGTACAACCACCTCTCCGGGTTCGCCCGCAGCGCCGGCGCCCGGGTCTCGCGCGGCGAGGTGATCGGCTACGTCGGCAGCACGGGCTACTCCACCGGCTGCCACCTGCACTTCATGGT
>NZ_LUNF01000233.1:0-11269 GCF_001626145.1 Aeromicrobium sp. REDSEA-S32_B7 | reverse complement strand
CTGCAGGCCTGCGCGAACGCGCCCGTCCCGTCCTTCGCCGACCGACCCGAGACCGACGCCGGTGCGCCCGGCTTCGGCGTCTTCCGGATGTGAGCCGACCATGACCGAGACCACCGCACGCCCGATCGAGACCGTCCTGGTCGCCAACCGCGGCGAGATCGCGCGCCGCGTCGTGAGTGCCTGCCGGGCCGCGGGACTGCGGAGCGTCGCCGTCCACACCGACCTCGACGTCGCCTCCTTGCACGTGGCCGAGGCCGACGACGCCGTGCGCGTCGGCTCCTACCTCGACGTCGCGGAGGTCGTGGCCGCGGCCGTCGCGTCGGGTGCCGACGCCGTGCATCCCGGCTACGGCTTCCTGTCGGAGAACGCCGGCTTCGCGCGGGCCGTGCAGGAGGCCGGCCTCGTGTTCGTCGGACCGTCGCCCGAGGTGATCGAGCTGATGGGCCGCAAGGACCGTGCCCGCGACGTGGCCGAGCGTGCCGGCGTGCCGGTGACCCCGCGGCACGACGTCGACGACGTGCCGCCCGACGCGTACCCCGTGCTCGTGAAGGCGGCCGCCGGTGGCGGCGGCAAGGGCATGCACGTGGTGCGTCGCCCCGAGGACCTCGCCGGCGCGGTCGCCACCGCCCGACGCGAGGCGGCGTCGTCGTTCGGCGACGACACCCTCCTGGTCGAGGCGTACGTCGAGGGCGGCCGGCACGTGGAGGTGCAGGTCTTCGGCGACACCCACGGCACGGTCGTGCACCTCTTCGAGCGCGACTGCTCCGCCCAGCGCCGCCACCAGAAGGTCGTCGAGGAGGCACCCGCGCCCGACCTCGACCCCGCGCTCCGCGACCTGCTGCACCGCTCGTCGGTGGCGCTCTGCGAGGAGGTCGGGTACGTCGGTGCCGGGACGGTCGAGTTCCTCGTAGCTGGTGCCCCGGGCGACCAGACGGCGTACTTCCTGGAGATGAACACCCGCCTGCAGGTGGAGCACCCGGTCACCGAGCAGGTGACGGGCCTCGACCTCGTGCAGTGGCAGCTCGACGTCGCCGCGGGCCGGCCGCTCCCGCTCACTCAGGACGAGATCACCTGCACCGGCCACGCCGTCGAGGTGCGCGTGTACGCCGAGGACCCCTACACGGGGTTCCTGCCGCAGGCCGGCCACGTGCTCGACGCGCGGTGGGGCGGGCAGCAGGGGCACGAGGTCCACGCGGCGATCGAGGGGGAGGCGCACGTGTCGTCGGCGTACGACCCGATGCTCGCCAAGCTCGTGGCCCACGGCCCCGACCGCGACGCGGCGATCGACACGCTCCTGGACGTCGTCGACGGGTCCGCCGTCGAGGGCATCGCCACCAACCTCGGGTGGGTGCGTCGGCTCGTCGACTCCGCGCCGTTCCGCTCCGGGGAGGTGCACACGGGCTGGCTCGACGCCTACGAGGGTCCGCTCCTCGCGCGACCTGACGTCGCACCCGAGGCGCTGCGTGCGGCCGCGCTGCTGCTCGGCGAGCCCGAGGACACCTCACCGTTCGGCCGGGGCGACGGCTGGCGCTCGGCCGGACCTCCGAACCCCCTCGTCGTGCACGTCGCCGAGCCCGACGGCACGACCCACGCCGTCACCGTGGACCGCGGGCACGAGCACGCCGACGCCACCGCGCGCGGACGTCGCGTCTGGGCCACCTGGCAGGGCCAGACCTGGGTCCTCGAGCAGGCCGACGCCATGCGACGCACCTCGTCGGCCGCGGCCGGCGACGCCGCCGTCGTCGCGCCCATGCCCGGGTCGGTCGTCGCGCTCGACGTCGAGGTCGGCGACGTCGTGGTCGAGGGCCAGCGACTCGGTGCCGTCGAGGCGATGAAGATGGAGCTCGCGCTCGTGGCCCCCCACGCCGGCACGGTCACCCACGTCGGCGCCACGGTCGGCGACCAGGTCGCCATGGGCCACGTGGTCGTGCACGTCGAGGAGTCCGCGTGAGACTCCCCATGGTCGTGCCCGAACCGGGCCTTCCCGACCGGGTGACGATCTACGAGGTCGGACCCCGCGACGGGCTGCAGAACGAGAAGACGGTCGTCCCGCTCGACGTGAAGGCCGCGTTCGTGCGCCGGCTGGTCGCCGCGGGGCTGCCCGTCGTCGAGGCCACGAGCTTCGTGCACCCGCGGTGGGTGCCGCAGCTGGCCGACGCCGCCGACCTCGTCGAGGAGCTGCGCGAGGGTCCCACGTTCCCGTACCCCGTCCTCGTGCCCAACGAGCGCGGCCTCGACCGTGCGCTCAAGGCCGGCTGCGCCCACGTGGCCGTCTTCGCCAGCGCCACCGAGACCTTCGCCGCGAGGAACCTCAACAGCACCGTCGCCGACCAGATGACGATGTTCGCGCCCGTCGTGCGTCGCGCCCTCGACGCCGGCGCCGACGTGCGCGCCTACGTGTCGATGTGCTTCGGCGACCCGTGGGAGGGTCCCGTCGACCCCGACGCGGTGGTGCGGGTCGGGTGCGAGCTGCTCGAGCTCGGCGCGACCCAGCTGTCGCTCGGCGACACGATCGGCGTCGGGACCGCCGCCCAGGTCGGCGACCTCGTGCGCCGCTTCGGTGCGGCCGGCGTCGGGGCCGACCGGCTCGCGCTGCACTTCCACGACACCTACGGGCAGGCGCTCGCCAACGTCCACGCCGGGCTGCAGGCGGGGGTCACGACGTTCGACGCCTCGGCGGGCGGGCTCGGCGGCTGCCCCTACGCGAGGAGCGCGACCGGCAACCTGGCCACGGAGGACCTCGTGTGGTTCCTCACCGGGCTCGGGATCGGGCACGGGGTCGACCTCGACGCGCTCGTCGCCACCAGCACCTGGATGGCCGAGCGGCTCGGCAAGACGCCCGCCAGCGCCGTGGTGCGCGCGCTCGGCGGCGCCTGAGCGACGCGCTGCATCGTCCGGCCGGTGCGAGGATGAGGACATGACGTCGGCAGTGGTGGTGGGCAGTGGTCCGAACGGTCTGGCGGCGGCGGTACGGCTCGCGCAGGAGGGCCTCGACGTCACCGTGCTGGAGCGGTCGGACCGGGTCGGAGGCGGCACGCGCACGTCGGAGCTGACGGTGCCCGGCCTCCTGCACGACGAGTGCTCAGCCTTCCACCCGATGGGCGTCGCCTCGCCGTTCCTCGGCTCGCTCGACCTCGAGCGGCACGGACTGCGCTGGCTCTGGCCCGAGATCGACCTCGCCCACCCGCTCGACGACGGGCGTGCCGGGGTGGTCAGCCGCGACATGGAGCGCACGGCGGCGTCGCTCGGCGTCGACGCGCGCACCTGGCGTCGGCTGTTCGAGCCGCTCAGCGACGGGTTCGACGACCTGCTCGCCGACGTCCTGCGCCCTGTCGTCCACGTGCCGTCGCACCCGTGGGCGCTCGGTCGGTTCGGGCTCAACGCCGCCCTCCCCGCCACGCTCCTCGCCCGACGCTTCGACGACGAGCCGGCGCGGGCACTGTTCATGGGAGTCGCCGCGCACGTGTTCGGCCGCCTCGACACCCCGCTGAGCGCGTCCGTCGGTCTCATGCTGACCGCCGCGGGCCACCGCTACGGCTGGCCGGTCGCCGAGGGCGGGTCGCAGGCCATCGCGGACGCCCTCGTGTCGCTGCTGGAGGAGCTCGGCGGCACCGTGCGCACCGGGGTGCAGGTGACGAGCCTCGACCAGCTGACCGACGCCAGCGGCGCACGTCCGGACGTCGTCATGCTCGACACCTCGCCGCGTGGCGCCCTCGGCATCGTGGGCGACGCGATGCCGTCGATCGTCGCGCGGGCGCTCCGCGCGTACCGGTACGGTCCGGCGGCGTTCAAGATCGACCTCGCGGTGGAGGGCGGCATCCCCTGGACCAACGACGACGTGCGCCGCGCCGGCACCGTGCACGTCGCGGGTGACGCGGCGGAGGTGGTCGAGGCGGAGGGTCGCACGGCTCGCGGCACGATGCCCGAGCGTCCGTTCGTGCTGCTGGGCCAGCAGTACGTGGCCGACCCCAGCCGCTCGCAGGGCGACGTGCACCCGATCTGGGCCTACGCGCACGTGCCGCACGCGTGGCCCGGCGACGCGACCGAGCAGATCATCGGCCAGGTCGAGCGCTTCGCGCCCGGCTTCCAGGACCGGATCGTGCAGGTGGTCTCGAAGAGCACGGCACAGCTCGAGGCGTACAACCCGAACTACGTCGGCGGCGACATCGGCACCGGCGCGAACACGTGGCGCCAGATCCCGCTGCGCCCGCGGCCGACGCTCGACCCGTACTCCCTCGGGGTCGAGGGCGTCTACCTCTGCTCCGCCGCCACCCCGCCCGGCGGCGGCGTGCACGGCATGGGTGGCTTCAACGCCGCCGAGACGGCCCTGCGCCGCCTCTGACCCTCCTCTCCCCTCCCCCGCTGAACCCACCCCCGCTGAGTGTGACGTTTGCGGGCCGAGAACCACGCTTTCCGCCCGCAAACGTCACACCCAGCGGGGAGGGGGAAGGGGTCAGCGGCGGGTGGCGACGAGGATGCTGTCGCGCACGACGTGGGCGCCCATGCCGGTGTGGGTGCGCTCGACGACCTCGGCGCGCGCGTCCCACGTCTCGTCGAGCGCGGGCAGCAGAGCCTCGGGCTCGAAGAGGTCGTCGCGTGCCCTGACGCCCGCCGGCACGTCGCCCGGGTGGTGCCCGACGACGAGCAGCGTGCCGCCGGGTGCCACGGCCGACGCGAGCCGGCGCACGACGTCGAGCATCGGCTCCGGAGGCAGGTGGAGGTAGTGCGCCGTGACGAGGTCCCACCGCTCGTCGCCCGGCTCCCACGTGCGGACGTCGCCGACGCGGAACGACGTCCGCTCGCCCACCCCGGCGTCGTGCGCGTGCTGTCGTGCGCGGTCGAGCCCGTTGGGCGAGAAGTCCATGCCGGTGACCTCCCAGCCGTGCTGCGCGAGCCAGATGACGTCGCCGCCCTCGCCGCAGCCGACGTCGATCGCGCGACCCGGCTCCAGCGCCTCCGCCTTCGCCGGCACCTGCGGGTTGACCCGGCCGCTCCAGACGGCCGACGGGGAGCCGTAGCGCTCCTCCCAGGCCTCCGGCTCGCGCATCGCCTCGCGGGCTCGCTCGACCGCGGCCTGGGTGTCCTCCTCGACCAGACCGGCATTGAGGAACGCCCCGGCCTGCACGCCCGCTGCGGCGGCCGCCGCCACCGTGGCCATGGGCGCTGACGCGTTGCCGACCGCCAGCACGCCGGGCACCGGCGTCACGCCGTTCGCGTCGGCCACGAGCCCGACGGCGAGGGTGGTGCCGTGCATCGGACCTCCTCGACCCGGCCCTCGACCACCGCCTGGCCGCGAGCCCGTAGCGGCTCGCGCTCGCCGTGCCCCAGCGCGACGTCGTGCGCGAGCACCGTGAGCTCTTCGGTGAGCTGGCCGAACAGCCCGGCCTGGTGCAGCCCCATCGGCGACGTCAGCAGCACGCCGACGCGCTGGTCGCGCACCTCCCACCCGTGGCAGTAGGGGCAGTGCAGCACGTCGCGTCCCCAGCGGTCGGCGAGGCCGGGCACGCCGGGCAGCTCGTCGACCACGCCGGTCGCGAGCACGACACGACGTGCGCGGAAGCGGCTGCCGTCGTCGAGCGTCAGGCCGAAGCTCGGCACGTCGCCGGGCAGCGCCTCCGCGTCGACGACCCGACCGGCGACGACCGTCGCGCCGTACGACTCGACCTCCTCGCGACCGAGCCGCGCGAGCTCGAGCGGCGGCGTGCCCTCGCGCCCGAGGTAGTTGTGCATGTGGTCCGCGGGCGCGTTGCGCTGCTCGCCGGCGTCGACCACCACGACGGATCGGCGGGAGCGGGCGAGCACCAGCGCTGTGCTCAGCCCGGCGGCGCCTCCTCCCACCACGACGACGTCGACGGGGGTGCCGGAGGAACGGGGAACCTCGATGTTCGTGCTCATGGGTCGAGCATGCGCTCCGTGGCGTTCAGACGACAAAGAACTTTGCTGTTCTGGCAACCCCGGGGCGCTGCAGCGTCTGGCACGATGGGTTCACGACTTCGGTGCTGCGTGAGCGGCCACACCCTGGGGGAAGACATGACCGACCAGCCAGATGGACGCCGGCAGATTCCGCCGGTGCTGTACCTGCCTTGCCGTCCGACCATCCCGGGCGAGTCCCCGCAGGTCGAGCTCCGCACCCTCGAGGACGGTCGGCTCGCCCTCCTCGCATACACCGCGCTCGACCGCTTGGCGCGCTGCTGCGGGGACCACCAGCCCTGGACGCTGATGGAGACCGGCCACCTCTCCACCCTGCGTGAGCAGGCGCGTTACGACGTCGTGCTGCTCGATCAGGAGCTGCCCGCCGAGGTCCGGCACACCGGAGGTTCCTTGTGAGCGACCTGCGGATCGAGCCCGGTGCCGGCGAGGCGATCCGCGACCTCCACCTCGAGGGAGCCGAGCTGATCGAGGGTACGGGGGAGTCGGCGCCCGGCACCGTCGACGCCGGTCCCGGGTCCTCGGCGATCTCGGCGATCCTGTCGAACGTCATGTCCGAGGCGAGCGACCTCGCGGCCGTCCACCGGGCCGTCGCGACCGTGATGGGCCAGGTCGTCGACCAGTACGACGCCACCGACGAATCCATCCGCGACGCCTTCGACCAGGTCACGCGCGGGCTCCCTGCCGACGAGGGCGGACGATGATCGAGACGAAGCTGGAGGGGGACCCGGCGGCGGTCCGTGCCGCCGCCACGTGGGTCTCGGACACCCTGCGCGCGAAGGTCGGCGAGGCGGGCGAGCGGGGCACCTCGGCCCGGCAGCGCGCCGGTCGCGACTGGGAAGGAGCCGCCGCCGAGGCCTACCGTGACGTCGCGAGCCAGGTGATCGACGCCGGTGACGAGCAGGAGGAGCACCTCGGTCGCGTGGCGGAGAAGTTCCGCACCTACGCCGTCAAGCTGACGCACGCCCAAGAGCACATGGCCGATCGCCGTGCCGAGGCCACGGAGGGCGGGCTCACCGTGGCCGGCACCGTCATCCAGACCCCGCCGGAGCCGCAACGTCCCGCCGACCTGCCCGCCGGGTCGACGGAGGCGGAGCGCACCGCGTGGGACGCGGAGAACGACCGGTTCGAGCAGGCGAACGACAAGGTCGAGCTCTACAACCGGCTGCTGGGGGAGGTCGAGCAGGAGCGCACCACCCTCGATGAGTGGATCGACGCGAACCTCACCCACATCGCGACGGCCGACGACCCGACTCTGCTGTCCTACCTCGTCAAGCAGCTGCAGAAGCTGCCCGCCACGGCCATGCTCTTCACGATCGACCTGCGCAAGGGTCGGCTCGAGGAGCTGGCGAACCATCACGGCAGCGAGGCGGCACGCCTGCGTCGCGAGGCGGCCGAGGCGCGCCGTGCGCAGCGCTCCGGCAACCCCGCCCGACGCGCGGCGGGCGACGCCGTGGACGTCCGCGGCAACCGTCAGGCCGCGCGGGGCCTGGACGCGCTCGCCGAGGGGTCGGAGCGGATCGCCCGGCGACTCCCCATCGTCGGGGGGCTGCTCACCGTCGGCCTCGCGGGCAACGACATCGCCAACGGCGACTCGCCCGGTCAGGTCATCTCCAGCGAGGTGCTCGCGACGGGGGCCGGCATCGCCGCCGGGGCCATCGCGGTCACGGCAGGTGCTCCCGTCCTGGCCGTCGCCGCGGTCGGCACCGTCGCGGCCGTCGGCGTCGGCATGCTGGCGGAGTACGCCTGGGACCACTGGGTCCCCGAGGACGTCACCGAGGCGATCGACGAGGGTCTGCGCGACTTCGGCGAGGGCGTGAAGGACACGGCGAGCGACGTGTGGGACGCGGTGACCCCGTGGTGAGCGGCGCGGAGGCGCGGCCGTCGTCGCCGAGACCGCCGGTGGGCCAGGTGCTCGGCATGGGTGCGGCCGCTGTGCTGCTCGGGCCGGCCCTCCTCGCGGCGTCGGTGCTGCTGCTCACCCGTGGCGACCTGCTCCTCGCCCTGGCCGGTGCCGCCATGGCGGCGACCGCCGTCCTCGCGGTCGGATACCTGCTGCGCTTCCTCGCCACGCCGCGAGGCGCCCACGCGTCGACGCTCGTCGACGCCGCCACCGTGCTCCCGGAGTCGCGCCTGGCGCGGTTCCTCGCGTGGGGCACCACCGGGGCCGCCGTGCTCTTCAGCGCCCTCCTGGTCCTCTCGGCGGTCGCGGGGTCGGGCTCGACGGGGCCGTCGGTCGGGCTCGTCGGTGCGGCGGTCGTGCTGGTCCTCGCCGTGCCGACCGTGGTCGCCGTGCTTGCAGGTCGCCGCCCTCGGGGCGCCCTGGTGCTCACCCCCGACACCGTCCGGTTGCGCACCTGGAGCTCCGAGCGCGAGATCGCGTGGGACGACGTCGTCGAGGTGGTTGCGCTGCGGCAGCCGCGTCGTACGCTCGTCGTCTACGCACGCACGGCGGACCAGGTGCGGGTGCTGCGCGCCCCGACCGGGTTCGGCGAGCAGCAGGCACGACCGATCCCGGAGGCCGAGAGGGCGCTGGCGATCTCGTTCCCGCACCTGAGCGGCGACCCGACCGTCCTCATCGCCGCGCTCGACCACTGGCGTCGTGTTCGCCGTGACCGTGCCGAGCTCGGCACCGAGGCGTCGCTGCGTCGACTGGAGCCCGGCGCATGACCGCCCCCTCCGACCTCGGCGAGGTGCTGGCGGGCGTCGGGCCTCGGCTGCGGCAGCTGCGCCTGGAGCGCGACGCGACCCTCGCCGACGTCGCGGAGCAGACCGGCATCTCGGTGAGCACCTTGTCGCGACTGGAGTCGGGGCAGCGCAGGCCGACACTCGAGCTCCTGCTGCCCCTCGCCGCCGCGCACGGTGTCGCACTCGACGAGCTCGTCGACGCGCCCGAGACCGGCGACCCTCGCGTGCGGGCGCGCCCGGTGGTGCGGCACGGTCGCACGTTCGTGCCGCTGACGCGACGTCCGGGCGGGCTGCAGTCGTACAAGATCGTCATGCCGGTGGAGGCCGACGCCGAGCCGAGCCTGCGCACGCACGACGGCTACGAGTGGATGTACGTCCTCTCGGGGCAGGTGCGTCTGGTCCTGGGCTCGCGCGACCTGACGATCGGGCCCGGCGAGGTCGTCGAGTTCGACACCCGCACCCCGCACTGGGTGAGCAACCCCGGCCCCCACCCCACCGAGGTGCTGGCCATCTTCGGCCCGCAGGGCGAGCGGATGCACGTCCGCACCTGACCTCGCCTCGGGTGCGCGTTTGCGTGGGGGCCCCACCCAAGCGTGCAGATCCGGCGCATCTGTGGGCGACGTCGCCCCGTGCTCCTCGACGTGCCGGGGCTCGCCGACCTTGACCAGCACGACGCCGGCCAGGACGAGCAGGCCGCCGAGGAGCTGGGCCGTGGTCGGCAGCTCGTCGAGCAGCAGCCACGCGAACAGCACGGCCATGAGCACCTCCGACAGGGCGACGAACGACGCCACGCGCGACCCGAGCCGACGTCCGGCCGCGATGCCCGTGACGTAGGCGAGCGCCGCGGTCACGACGCCCAGCAGACCGACGAGCAGCCACCAGGGGAGCGCGACGTCGCCCAGCGTCGCGACCGGCGGCAGCCCGACGCGGTCGTCGGCCGACAGCAGGAAGTAGGTCGCGGCGCCGATCGTCGCGCCGAGGGCCCACAGGACCCCGACCCCGTCGAGGGAGACCCCCGACAGCAGGCCGAGCACGAGCGCGAGACCCGCCATCGCGACGACGGCGCCGGCGACGGTGAGCCTCCCGGGGCGCTCCCCGCGGGCGACCCACAGGAACACCACGACGGCGACGGGCGCCATGTACTCGATGAGCAGCGCCACGCCGACCTGCAGCGTCTGCACGGCGTAGAAGTAGCAGAGCTGCGCGCCGGCGACGGCGAGCAGGCCGTAGAGCAGCACCGTCGGCGCGGCGCGGCGGACCAGGCTCCAGCGACCGCGCATCGCGAGGGCCGTCGGCAGCGCCACGACCGCGGCGGCGACGCCCATCCGGACGGCCGCTGCGGCGCCGGCGCTCCAGCCCGACTCCAGCAGTCCGCGGGCCAGGGACCCGGAGAGCCCGAAGGCCGAGGCCGACACCAGGGCGAACGCGAGGCCCGACGCGGTGCGTCCGCTCCCGGCGTTCGGGGAGCGTCGCGACGGCGCCGAGGCGCCCGCCAGCGATGCTGCGTCAGGAGCGTTGCTGGTCATGGGTCCTGACGATAGGGGCGAATGTCGTAAGGTGTCAACATGGTCTTCGCTCATGACACCGAGGCGAACCTGCTGGCCGCCGTCGAGCTGGCGAACTCGGCCGAGGAGCCCGACACCCTCACCTCCGTGGCGGAGCTCGACGGCTACTACGAGCGGCACGGCTACACCGGCCGGCACGACCGCGACCGCGCGGAGCTCGACGAGGTACGCGCGCTGCGCGCGACCCTGCGTCGACTGATGACGGCCGAGCTCGACGAGGCCGTCGCCGTCGTCAACGACCTGCTCGCCGCGTTCCCCGCGCAGCCCCGACTCGTGAACCACGGGCCCCTCGGCTGGCACCTGCACGTCGTCGACGACGACCGGCCGCTGCACGAGCGGATCGCCCTCGAGACCGCCGTCGCGTTCAGCGAGGTGGTGACCGCCGGCGAGCTGTCCCGCTTCGCGACCTGCGCCGACGACGGCTGCGACGGCATCGTCCTCGACCTCTCTCGCAACCGCTCCCGTCGCTTCTGCAGCACCACCTGCGGCAACCGTCACGCCGCCGCGGAGTACCGGGCGCGCCAGCGCGAGCAGGAGCAGGCGTGACCCTCGACCGCAAGCGCACCCTGACCCACTACCGCGCGCGGCGCGGGGTCTTCGACGTGCTCGAGGTGCCGCCGCTGACGTACCTGGCGGTCGACGGCCAGGGCGACCCCAACACGTCCGCCTCCTACGCCGAGGCGCTCGCCGCGCTCTACCCCGTCGCCTACGCCCTGCGGTTCGCGGGGAAGGCGCGCGGCCACGACGAGACGGTCATGCCGCTCGAGGCGCTCTGGTGGTCCGACGACATGGCCGCGTTCACGAGCGCGCGCGACAAGAGCCGCTGGAGCTGGACCACGCTCGTCCTCGCGCCCACCTGGGTCGACGACGCCGCGTTCGCCGACGCCGTCGCGACCGTGGCGCGCAGGAAGCCGGAGCTCACCGGCCTCGACCGCGTCGACCTGCGGGTGCTGCACGAGGGTCTGTGCATCCAGACGCTGCACGTCGGCCCCTACGACGACGAGGGCCCAGTGCTCGCGCGGATGCACGACGTCGAGATCCCGTCGGCAGGGCTGCGCCTCACCGGCCGCCACCACGAGGTCTACCTC
>NZ_LUNF01000232.1:0-6233 GCF_001626145.1 Aeromicrobium sp. REDSEA-S32_B7 | reverse complement strand
GTGTAGGGTGACGCCGTGACGCAGGAGAACGCCGCCCCCGACGACCGCACCCAGGCCGCCAAGAAGGGCCGTGCGACGCCGAGCCGCAAGGAGGCCGAGGCGGCGCGCAAGAAGGCGATGAAGACGCCGATGACGCGCAAGGAGCAGATGCAGCGCGACCGTCAGGCGCGCTCGGACCTGCGTCGTCGTCAGCAGGAGGCCCTGCGGGCCGGCAAGGGCGACGCCCTCCCCCCGCGCGACCGCGGCCCGGTGCGCGCGTTCGTGCGTGACTACGTCGACCGTCGTCGCAACGTCGCCGAGTACCTGCTGCCGATCCTGCTCGCGGTGCTCGTCCTCAGCTTCGTCCAGGCGCCGCTCGCGCAGCTCGTCGTCGTCTACGCCTGGGGCGTGATGATCCTGCTGACCATCATCGACGAGGTCCTGCTGGTCAGCGGCCTGCGCAAGCAGCTGAAGCTGCGCTTCCCGGGCGAGTCGCCTGCCGAAGCCGGCGATCGCGCGCGGCGAGGAGCCGCGCGAGCGCGTCTGACCCCTCACCTGTCGCGCCCCTCACCTGTCGCGCGAGGGCCCCGACGGGGCTACTCGCCGTGCAGCGACATCGGTCCGTAGACCTCGGTGTCGCCGTCGAGCAGCCGCGCCTGGTCGACGCCCTGGTCGAGCAGCTCGGCGAAGGTCTCGCCGATCCAGGTCTCGGCGTCACCGCGGCTGTCGAAGGCGTCGGAACGACCCTTCTCCTGCCCGTCGGCGGTCTCCAGCAGCCAGGTCCAGCTCATCGACGTCCTCCTGATCGGTCGTGCGTGGTCGGTCGTGCCATCCTCGCCCCGACGTGACCGTGCGGCAGGCCGGGACGAGGTCGGGGCTCAGGTCGAGGGGGCGACGAACGGGGGCTTGGTCACCGTGAACGGCTCAGCGCGACGTCGCACCTCGACGAGCACGTCGTCGCCGTCGCCGACCGCGCGGTCGAGCAGGGCCAGCCCGATCCCCTGGCGCAACGTGGGCGAGAAGGTCCCGGACGTCACCTCGCCGACGACGTCACCGGGTCCGCCGTCGGGTCCGACGGACCGCACCACCATCCCCGGACGCGGGATGCCGCGGCCGGCGGAGACGATGCCGCGGACCAACGGGACGCTCTTCTCCTCACGCTGACGCACGAGCGCGTCCTTGCCGGTGAACGTCGACTTGTCCCAGCCGACCGCCCAGCCGGCGCGTGCCATGACCGGGGAGATCTCGGCCGACAGCTCGTGGCCGTGCAGCGGGTAGCCCATCTCGGTGCGCAGCGTGTCGCGCGCGCCGAGACCGCAGGGCCGCAGCCCGTGCGGCTCGCCTGCGGCCAGCAGCGCCTCCCAGACGGCGGGGGCGTCGTCGGCCCGGACGACGAGCTCGTAGCCCTTCTCCCCCGTGTAGCCGGTGCGGCACACGATCGCCTCGGCGCCGCCGACGGGCGCCTCGACGAACGACATGTAGGCGTGGTCGGTGGGCACGCCGACACCGGCGAGCACCGCGTCGGCCGCGGGCCCCTGCACGGCCAGGACGGCCAGCTCGCGGTGACGGTCGACCACCTCGATGCCGGCCGGAGCATCGGCGCGCAGCCGCTCCACGACGGCGGCCGTGTTGGCGGCGTTGGGCACGAGGAAGACGTCGAAGTCGCTGCGCACGTAGGCGATGAGGTCGTCGACGGTGCCGCCGTCCTCGTCGCAGCAGAGCGTGTACTGGGCCTGGCCGGGACGGATGCGACGCAGGTCGTTCGTCAGGTGCGCGTTCACGTGGTCGACGGCGCCCGCGCCGCGGACGCTGGCCTTGCCCAGGTGGCTCACGTCGAACAGGCCCGCCGCCTCGCGCACGGCAGCGTGCTCGGCGAGGACGCCGCCACCGGACTCCGACGGGTACTCCAGGGGCATCGACCAGCCCCCGAACTCGGCCATCTTGGCGCCGAGGGCCACGTGGTGGTCGTGCAGCGGCGAACGGAGCAGGTCCATGTCGGCCAACGTAGCGGGCTGCGTGATTACATGGGCGACATGGCCCCTTCGACGCCCGCCCGCTCGTCCGCCTCCTCCTTGCCTGACGTCTCCGTCAGCACCGCCAAGCCCTCGACGGTCAAGACCGACGTCCTCGTGCTCGGCGTGCGGACCGACGACGACGCGGCCGACCCCGCCCCGACGCTGGCCCTGCTGGGCTTCACCGGCGAGAAGGGGCAGGTCGTCGTGGCGCCCGGCGGGGAGGCCACGAAGGCGGGCACCGTCGTCGCCGTCGGCCTGAGCGAGGAGCCCGACGCCGAGGAGCTGCGCCGCGCCGCCGCCTCGGGCGTGCGCGCCGCGATCAGGCTGAAGGCCTCGACCACCGCCCTGGCGCTGCAGCCGGCCGGTGCGGACGACGTCGTCGCGGTCGCGGAGGGCGCGCTGCTCGGCGCCTACCGCTACGAGGCCTACAAGACGAAGGCGTCCGACGACGACGCGCGCCTGGGTGCGGTCACGGTGCTGTCGGCCTTCGGGCGCCAGAGCACGGTCGTCGACGCCGTCGAGCACGCCGCGGTCGTCGCACGCGCCACCGCCCTCGCCCGCGACTGGGTCAACACCCCGCCCGGGGACCTGCGACCGCCGGCGTTCGCCGACCAGATCGCCGAGGTCTCCGGACGCCAGCCGGTCAAGGTCTCGGTGTGGGACGAGAAGCGGCTCGAGAAGGAGGGGTGCGGCGGCATCCTCGGCGTCGGTGCCGGCTCGGAGGCTCCCCCGCGTCTGGTGCGGCTCTCCTACGAGCCCCGCAAGGCCGTCACGCACCTCGCCCTCGTCGGCAAGGGCATCACGTTCGACTCCGGCGGCCTCTCGATCAAGAGCGGCTCCGGCATGCAGACCATGAAGATCGACATGGCGGGTGCCGCAGCCGTGGTCGCCGCCACGCTCGCCATCGCCGAGCTCGGCCTGCCGGTCAAGGTCACCGCCTTCGCCTGCCTCGCCGAGAACATGCCCAGCGGCTCGGCCACGCGTCCGGGTGACGTCCTCACCATGCGCTCGGGCTCCACGGTCGAGGTGCACAACACCGACGCCGAGGGCCGCCTCGTCCTCGCCGACGGTCTCTCCCTGGCGGTCGAGGCCGGCGCCGACCGGATCGTCGACGTCGCGACCCTCACGGGCGCCTGCGTCGTCGCGCTCGGCGAGCGCACCACGGGCGTGCTCGGCAACGACGACGCCCTCAGCGACGCGATCCTCGACGCCGCGCGCACCACGGGCGAGTCCATGTGGCCGCTGCCGATCGTCGAGGAGATGAAGTCGGCGGTGACGTCGTCGAAGATCGCCGACATCCGCCAGCACAACCCCAAGCCCTACGGTGGCACCCTGTTCGCGGCCGCGTTCCTGCGCGAGTTCGTCGGCGACACCCCCTGGGCGCACCTCGACATCGCCGGCCCGTCGTTCAACGACGGCGGCGAGCACGGCTACACGCCGTCCGGCGGCACCGGCGTCTCGGTCCGCACGCTCGTGCGTCTCGCGTCGGACCTCGCGTCCGGTGACTGAGCCGGACCTGCTCGAGGCGACCCGCCGCCGGCTCGACGCCCGCGTCGCCGCGGAGCAGCGGGACCGACGCCTCCCGTCGGTCACCGCCGCTCTCGTGCGCGGGGGTCGGACGGTGTGGTCGGGCGCGGCCGGCCACGTCGACGGCATCGATGCGTCGCCTGAGGCCACGGACCGGATCGGTCGGCACCTGCCGGAGCTCGACCTCGACGTCACCGTCGCGCAGCTGCTGAGCCACACCGCCGGCCTGCAGGCCGAGACCGACGCCTCGTGGTGGGAGCGCTCGCCGGGGCTGACGTGGACGGACCTGCTCGCGTCGGCCGCACCGCGGCTCGTCCACGTCCCCGGCACGCGGTTCCACTACTCCAACACCGGCTTCGCCGTGCTGGGCGAGCTGGTCGCCCGCCTGCGGGGCACGTCGTGGCACGAGAGCGTCGTCGCCGACCTCCTCGAGCCGCTCGGCATGACCGCAACGACGCTGCGACCCGGCCCCGACGCGGCACCGGGCCTGGCCGTGCACCCCTTCGCCGACGTCGCCCACGTGGAGCCCGAGCACGACGCCGAGGCGCTCGCTCCCGCCGGGCAGCTCTGGTCGAGCGCCGAGGACCTCGCGCGCTGGGCCGCGTTCGCCGCCGGCCGTACCGACGACCTGCTCCCGTCGGGCACGCTCGAGGAGATGCTGCGACCCGTCGCCGTGAGCGACGTCCCGCGGCAGCCCTGGACCGGGGCCCACGCGCTCGGCTGGCAGGTCTGGAACGTCGGCGGTCGCCGCTTCGTGGGGCACGGCGGATCGATGCCCGGCTTCCTCGCGGGCCTGCGGGTCGACGCGGCCACCGGGGATGGCGTCGTCGTCCTTGCCAACGCCACCTCCGGCCTCGGCCCCCTGGCCACCGACCTGCTCGACCTCCTGCGCGAGCTGGAGCCCCTGGCTGGTCCGGCCTGGACACGCCGGCCCGGCCACGCGGACCGGCTCGACCTGGTGGGCGACTGGTTCTGGGGCACCGCCCGATACCCCGCACGTCTCGAGGACGAGTACCTGGTGCTGGGCGAGCCGGGCGCGGGCCGCGGGGCCCGCTTCCGCGCCGACGCCGACGGCATCTGGGTCGGGCTGGAGGGCTACCACGAGGGCGAGCGCCTGGCGGTCCGTCGTGACGCCGACGGCCGACCGGTGCAGCTGACGCTGGCGAGCTTCGTGTTCACCCGTACCCCCTACGACCCGTCGCCGGACGTCGAGGTGCCGGGCGGTCTCGACGAGGCCGGCTGGTCCTGATGGACGACCTCTGGGCCGCGTACGTCGCCGCGCACCCCGAGGCGGCCGACGTCGAGCCCGCGGTGGAGCCGTTCGGCGACTCCCCCGCGATGGCCGACGCGCTCCTCGCGCTCGTCGTCGGTGGCGGCAAGCGCGCGACGGCCGGCCCGGTGTGCCCCGACGACCACCCGGTCCGCGTCGGCGACCACTGGGTCGTGCTCGACGGCTCCGGACGGTCCCAGGTCGTGCTGCGGACCGTCGACGTGCGCGTCGGGCGCCTCGACTCCGTCGACGACGCGTTCGCGCGCGACGAGGGCGAGGGCGACCTCACCCGCGCCTGGTGGTTGCGGGCGCACCGCGACTTCGCCCGCCGGGTGCTGGGCCTCGCGGACGACGTCGACGTCGACGCGATGGAGACCCGGTTCGAGCGCTTCGCCGTGGTCTGGCCCCCGGAGCACGCCGACCCCCGCCCCTGACGTCCTGAGGCTGGGGGTCAGGAGAGGTTGAGGGTCTGGGCGGCCTGCTCGACCTCGTCCCACTCCGTGCGGTCGCCGCCGCGACGGTCGGGGTGCGAGCGCGCACGGGCCTGCTTCCACCAGCGGCGCAGCACCTCGTCGTCGGGGCGGACGGTGACGTCGCCGCCCGCGACGTCGGCCGAGACCTGCAGCGTCGCGATGGCGTCGCGCTCGCTCGGCGACAGCGAGCGGGGTCCGGCTGGCGGACGCGTCGGTCCGCCGCCGGCGGTGGAGCGTCGCGGGTCGCGGCTGCTGGACGACGCCGTGTGGCCGCTGGAGCGGCCCTGCTGGCGCACCGCGTAGTCGCGCATGCGCTGCGGGTAGCCCACACGGTTCGCGTCGTAGACCGGGATCCCGAGCTTGCGGGCCAGCTCGGCGGCCGCCTTGTAGGACTCCACGCGTCGGCGGATCGACTCGCCGTCGGACGCGACCAGCACGACCGTGGGCTCGTTGAAGGACGTGCGCGGCTCGACGTACGCCTCGACGCCGTGACGGATGGTCGCCCAGTCGCGCAGCGCCGCCATGTCGTCACGCACGGCGCGGCGGTCGGAGCTGCCGCGTCGGCGGCCGAACAGTGCCATGGCGACATTCTGCCCGACCCCTGGTGGCGACGGGCCCGGTACGAGGCGACCGCTCCCCCGGACGACCCCCGCGACGACCCCTGTGGACGACCCCCGCGGACGAGTCCAGAGAACCTACTCACCGGTCGCTCCCCCCGTGGTGCGGCGTGGGCCGAGGGTGACAAGATGGCTGGCGAACGACCATTCCACGCGGGAGGACACTGTGGCGGACAGCCCGGGCGACCAGAGCACGAACACCTTCGACATCGTCATCCTGGGCGGCGGCAGCGGCGGTTACGCCTGCGCCCTCCGTGCGGTGCAGCTCGGCCTCAGCGTCGAGGAGGCCGCCTACGGCATCCTCGAGATCGCCGCGTTCACGATGGCGGGGGCGGTCCGCGAGGTCTCGGTC
>NZ_LUNF01000231.1:0-5677 GCF_001626145.1 Aeromicrobium sp. REDSEA-S32_B7 | reverse complement strand
CGTCTGCAGACGTCCGTCGACCTGGCCGCCACGCCCGTCCGGTCGGTGCGGACGGTGCTCGCCGACGGCACCACCCGCACCGTGCAGGTCCGTGACGGGGTGCTGCGGCTGCCGCGCGTGCGCACGACGTCGGTCGAGCTGCACCTGTCGCCGCAGGCGCCCCGTACCGACCTGGACTTCACGGGCACGGCGCGCGCCCTTCCGGTGGGCCTCACCGAGCTCTCGACGCCCGGCGTCGCCGGACTCCCGGTACGCCTCGACACGGTCGACGTCACGGTGCGGTGCGCCGACGGGCCCACGGTCGTCGTCGACGGCACGGTGCGACGCACCCGTCTGGCCGTCGACGCCCGCACGCTGCTGTCGGGCCAAGCGGTCCCGGTGCAGCTCTGCTCCGACGACGACGTCGCGCTCACCTCGGGCGAGCACCGCGTGGTGGCGGCGGGCACGACGGCACTGCGCCCGGCCGACCTGCTGCTGCAGCGTCAGGTCGCGACGCCCGACTCGGCGACGGTGGTGCTCGCCGAGCGGTCGAACACCAACGCCGGCTGGGAGGCCACCGGACCCGACGGGGCGGCGCTGCGGCCCACGGTCGTCGACGGCTGGCGGCAGGCCTGGTTCGTGCCGGCGGGTGCCGCGGCGCAGGTGAGCACGAGGTTCGCCCCGCAGTCGCTCTACACGACCGGCCTCGGCGTCGGTGTGCTCGCGTTCCTGGCCGTGGTCCTGCTCGCAGCGCTCCCGTCACGCCCGGGTCCGCCCGCGCGCCGCCGTGTCGAGGGCGCGTCCGGCGAGACCGTCGTCCTGGGCGGCTGGGTGCTGGCGGCGGCCTGGCTGGCCGGAGCGCCGGGCGTGCTGACCGCCCTCCTGGCCGTCGTGGCGACGTGGGCGGCCCGGCGACGTGTCCCGCCCGCTGCCCTCGTCGGGCTGCTCGTCGCCGTGGCCGGCGGGATCGCGGTGCTGCGCCCGTGGGGACAGTTCAGCACGTGGTCGGGCGACCTCGCGCTGCCTCAGCTGGCGGCGCTCGCCGCCGTGTCGGTCGTGGTGGCCGCCGGCGCGCGCCGACCGAGGTTCTTGAGGCGGAGGAACGGGCGCTCGACCAGTCGGTAGAGCAGCTCCGAGACGGGCAGCGACACGGCAAGGACCAGCACGACGACGAGCGGGAACGACGCGTTGAAGAGCGTGAGGTCGAGCCGGTCGAACAGCACCCACAGCACGATCACGTGGCAGCAGAAGAGGCTGTAGGACACGTGGCCGAGGTGCCGCAGCCACGGGTGCGCCATCCAGCGGGCGTAGGGGGTCTCGGCATCCCCGAACACGCTCGGGAGCACCACGAGCGCGGCGACGACCGCGTACGCCACGGCGCGCACGAGCGACTCCGACGACGTGCGCGCGAAGAGTCCGGCCGCGCCGCCGAGCGGGGTCGACGCGACGACGAGCACCGCCCCTGCCAGGAGCCAGCAGGCACCCGGGGCGGACGCCACCGACTCGAGGCGGTGCGCGACGCGCGACGGGCGCCCGGGCAGCGGATGGCGGCGGTCGACGTCGACGACGGCGAACGCGATGCCGACCGCGAACCAGCCCAGGAAGGCCGGGAGCGCCTGCGTCGTCCAGGGACCTAGTGGCACGAGCGGGCCGCCGATCGAGGCCGCCGACGTCCAGACGAGCGACAGCACGGCGAGGACGGAGAGCAGCGTGAGCACCCGCCTGACGCGCAGACCGTGGGTGCGTCGACCCAGCAGCACGACGAGGATCAGGGGCAGCGCGGCGTAGAACGCGACCTCGGTCGCGAGGCTCCACATCTGCGAGAGGCCCTCGGGCAGCGCCGGCTCGCGGTAGAGGTCCACGAGCGCGAGGTTCTGCACCCAGCGGTCCAGGCCGAGCTCGCGGTTCTGCCGCACGATCAGCAGCGCCAGCACGACGGTGACCCAGTAGACGGGCAGGACGCGCAGCGCGCGCTTCCAGGCGTACCGCGCCACCGAGTCGTGGTGCTCGCAGGTGCGCGCCGCGGTGAGCCAGGGATGCGCGAGCAGGAAGCCGGACAGCACGAAGAAGACGGCGACACCGACCTCGAGGCGCTGCATCGCGGCTCCGAGCAGACCCTCGTCGTAGAACCCGGCCCAGAACGCGCAGTGGGTGAGCACGACCGCGAGGGAGGCCACCGCGCGCAGCGTGTCGAGGCCCGGGTACACGGGTGCGACGGCGCGTCCGCCCGACGTCCGGTCGGCGGGTGCCGCGGGGGAGGTGGGGGAGCCGGGAACCGTCGCCGTCATCGCAGGGCCTCCAGCGTGCCCGCCGCGACGCGGTCGACGCAGACCGTCAGGCCGGGCGTCGTCACGTCGACCTCGAGCGTCGAGTAGGCGCCGTCGCCGTTGACGAGGTAGGTGTGCGGGCCGCTGAGGACCTGCATGCGTACGGGCTCGCGGCCGTCGAAGCGCAGCACGGCCTCGCCGTCGACCGACGCGGCGTAGTTGATCGTGGTCCACGGGAAGTCGGGCATCTGCGCCCGGTCGAGCGCGATGCGCCCCGGCTCACCTGGTACGACCTTCGTCCCGCAGCCGGCCACGGGTCCGGGAGCGCTCTCGGCGCCGCGCACGAGCGGCTGGCGCGCCGTGCCGTCGGTGTCGAGCACCGCGAGGTCGTTGCCCTGCCTGCGTGCGTCCACGAGATCACCGTACGGCGCGAGCACGTGCGACGGCAGGTTCCGCGGGTAGTGCAGCCCGAGCTGCACGAGCTCCGGGACCTCGAGGTCGGCGACGGGGCGCGGGTCGGCGAGCAGCGACGCGCGCGCGTTCTCGACGTAGCGACGCGCGGGGAAGTCCTCGTGCCACGGTCGCGCGTAGGCGGCCGCGTTCACCAGCGACGCGACGAGCACGACGGAGAGCGCGGCTCTCTGCGCTGCGCGCGGCACCGAGGGCAGACGGGGCAGCAGCGGACGCTCGCGCACGGTCGGTGCGTCGGGCACGCGCACCGGCAGGACAGCAGCGGCCAGCGCCAACGGCAGCACTGCGGCGAGGTCGGGCAGGTAGCGCGTGAACTGGCCGGCGACGGCCCCGACCTGCAGCCCACGGCCGAGGGCGATCGCGACGTAGGTGCCCGCCACCTGCACGAGCACCACGACGACCGCACGCCACGTGGTGCTCGGGTGCCGACGCCACGCGACGGCGACGACCACCAGGACCGCGACGGCAGCCACCACGCGCACCGCGAGCAGGGGGTCGGGGACCGACAGCGGGTCCGCGGCGACGTCCCAGCGCCAGGGTCCGCCGACCAGCCCGGGCAGCACGGACGACAGGAGGAGCCGGTCGGCGACGCCGAGCCACGGCGTGGCACCGGTGACCTGCACCGGCGGGGGCGTGGTGGCCCGGTAGAGCACGAGGTAGGCGACGCCGAGCGCGGCGAGCGGCGCGACCACGGGGCCGTGCCGGCGTACGACCCGGCCGAGCGTGCTCCGTCCGGTCCCGGAGCAGAACAGGACGACGAACGCGCCCACCGGCAGGGCCATGAGCAGCGCGCGGGGTCCGCTCGCCGCGCCGAGGAGGTAGGCCAGCACCACGAGCGCAGCCCAGCGCGGCCGTCGGTCACGGGTCCAGAGCACGAACCCCGTGACCACGAGGAAGAACGCCACCTGAGCGGGGAGCGCGTTCAGCGCGACGGCCCACCAGGAGCTCGCGTCGGCGGCGAGGGGGAGGAAGCAGAAGAGCGCGAACGGCACGAGGACGAACGGGCGCGGACCGAAGACCGTGCGCAGCATGAGCCAGCACGCGGCCGTCGCGGCGGCCGACAGCACCAGCACCGACGTCGCGGCAGCCCACCACGCGTACGGTCCGGCGGCGGCGACCAAGGCGGCGACGACGCGCCCGAGCGGCATCAGCTGGCTGTCGTTCGGCTCCAGGAGCACCGTGTGCAGCGGCCGCGCTGCGTCCTCCAGGAGCAGCAGGTCGTCGGAGTAGAACCAGCCCGGGACGACGATCCAGGCACGCCAGGCGAGCTGGGCCAGGAAGAGCACGAGAGCGGCGCCGGAGACGAGCTCCCGGGTGCCGACGCCCTCGTCGCGCAGGGTCCCGAGCAGCCGGCGCGTGACAGGTTCGACCACGACTCATCCTCACACACGTCGGGTGCGGCTCCGATGACCCTACGGACTGGTAACGTGCGCCTGATCACAACAGCGGAGGGAGCCCGACTGTGGGTAAGAAGCTGGGACTGGTGGCGCTCGTGCTGGGCGCCTTCCTGGTTCTTCTGGCAGGACTGAGCAAGTTCTACATGTACGACCGTCTGGCCGTGGTGCCCGACAACAACGAGACCACGAGCATCTCGCAGACGGCGCCGGGAGAGGACGCTGAGTACCTCAACGTCGGCGCCGAGGGCGGACCCGCGGTCGAGACCGGACCCCTGAAGTCCACGCGTATCGTGCAGGGCAACGTCGACCTGAGCGAGAAGGCCTCCGACGAGCTCGGCCGCGACGTGGCCGTGTGGGACACCTACACGTGCACCGACACGCCCGACTTCGACTGCGCCAGCGGGCAGACGCCGCTCAGCAGCACGAAGGACCGCGTCGCGTTCGACGCCCACACCGGCGAGACCGTCTCGTGGAGCGGCTCGACCACGGAGACCGGTGGCGAGGAGTCCGAGGGCGCCTTCAAGGGCCTGTACTTCAAGTTCCCGTTCGGGACCGAGAAGAAGACGTACGACTTCTGGGACGGCACCCTGAAGAAGGCCACCCCGGCCGTCTACAAGGGCGAGACCACGATCAAGGGTCTCGACGTCTACGAGTTCGAGCAGGTCATCGAGCCGACGAAGACCGGCACGATCGACGTGCCCGGCTCGCTCGTCGGCGAGGACGCCTCGCAGGTCACGGCCGACCGGATCTACGCGAACACGCGCAGCTTCCTGGTCGAGCCCGTCACCGGCGTCATCATCAAGGGCGGGGAGGCACAGGACTCCTACCTGGAGGTCGACGGCGAGCGCAAGCTCACCACCACGAAGGCGACGCTCGGCTACACCGACGCCTACATCCAGGACACCGTCGATGAGTACAAGGGCAAGGCGACGCTGCTGAAGGCCGTGGACACCACGTTCCCGATCGTCGGCGGCATCGTCGGACTCGTCCTGCTGGTCCTCGGCGTCGCGGGCCTGGCCCGTGGTCGCAAGGCCGCAGGTCGCCAGGACGGCGGCACGCACACCGCCTGAGCCGCAGGCACCTTCGTCCGGCGCGTCACCCATGGGTGGCGCGCCGGACGTGCGTCCGCAGGTCGCTACGGTGGGGCCATGGGTGCCGCCGACGACCTCTGCCGCTTCGTGGACGCCTCGCCGTCCCCGTTCCACGCCGTCGCCACCGCGGCCGCCGCGCTGGAGTCGGCGGGGTGGTCGAGGGTCGACGAGCGCGCCGCGTGGCCCGCGCCGGGTGGTCGCCGCTACGTCGTGCGCGGCGGGTCGCTCGTGGCGTGGGACGACACCGCCTCGTCGGCCGCCTCCGACGCGTTCAGGATCGTCGGTGCGCACACCGACAGCCCGACGCTGCGCCTGAAGCAGCACCACGACCGACGCTTCGAGGGCACCGACGTGCTCGCGCTCGAGCCCTACGGCGGCCCCCTGCTCACGACCTGGCTCGACCGCGACCTCGGCGTCGCCGGCCGCGTCGTGCTGCGCGACGGCGAGGAGCGGCTCGTGCACGTCGACGAGC
>NZ_LUNF01000230.1:0-8100 GCF_001626145.1 Aeromicrobium sp. REDSEA-S32_B7 | reverse complement strand
GTGGGGTGCCGGCGGCCGGCAGCGGCGGGGTCGCCGTCGTCGTCGCCGACCTGAGCCACGGCCTCGTCGCGCCGCGTGCGGTCCTGCTGACCCACGACGACCTCGTCGGCCAGCGCGCCGCCGAGCGTCCCGACCGCGCCAGCATGCCCGCGCGCCGGCGCAAGCAGGTCGACCCGTTGGAGCTCAAGGCCGGCGACCACGTCGTGCACGAGCAGCACGGCGTCGGGCGCTACGTCGAGCTCGTCAACCGCACCGTGCAGGGCGCCGCCCGCGAGTACCTCGTGATCGAGTACGCGCCCAGCAAGCGTGGGCAGCCCGGCGACCGGCTGTTCGTCCCCATGGACCAGCTCGACCAGGTCAGCCGCTACGTGGGCGGCGAGAGCCCGAGCCTCGACAAGCTGGGCGGCGCCGACTGGACCGCGCGCAAGAACAAGGCGCGCAAGGCCGTCCGGCAGATTGCGGGCGAGCTGATCAAGCTGTACGCCGCCCGTCAGTCCACGAAGGGGCACGCGTTCGGTCCCGACACCCCCTGGCAGGCCGAGCTCGAGGACGCGTTCGCCTTCGTCGAGACCCCGGACCAGCTCGTGACCATCGACGAGGTCAAGCGCGACATGGAGCGGTCGGTCCCGATGGACCGCCTGGTCTGCGGCGACGTCGGCTACGGCAAGACCGAGATCGCGGTGCGCGCCGCCTTCAAGGCCATCCAGGACGGCAAGCAGGTCATCCTGCTGGTGCCGACGACCCTGCTCGTCCAGCAGCACTACGCGACGTTCGCGGAGCGCTTCGGGCAGTTCCCGGTCACCATCCGGCCGCTGTCGCGGTTCCAGACCGAGAAGGAGTCGCAGGAGACCCTCGCCGGTCTCGCCGACGGCAGCGTCGACCTCGTGGTCGGCACGCACCGCCTGCTGCAGCCCGGCGTCCAGATCAAGGACCTCGGTCTCGTGATCGTCGACGAGGAGCAGCGGTTCGGCGTCGAGCACAAGGAGGCGCTGAAGCACCTGCGGGCCGCCGTCGACGTCCTGGCGATGTCGGCGACACCGATCCCTCGCACCCTCGAGATGGCGGTCACCGGCATCCGTGAGATGTCGACCATCGCCACCCCGCCGGAGGAGCGCCACCCGGTGCTGTCCTTCATCGGCGCGTACGACGACAAGCAGGTGGCGGCCGCGATCCGCCGTGAGCTGCTGCGCGAGGGACAGGCGTTCTTCATCCACAACCGCGTGCAGTCGATCGACAAGGTCGTGAAGCGGCTGGGCGAGCTCGTCCCCGAGGCGCGCGTGGCCGCCGCCCACGGCCAGATGGGCGAGCAGGCGCTGGAGAAGGTCATGGTCGACTTCTGGGAGAAGCGCTACGACGTGCTCGTCTGCACGACGATCGTCGAGTCGGGCCTCGACGTGTCCAACGCCAACACGATGATCATCGAGCGGGCCGACACGCTCGGCCTCTCGCAGCTGCACCAGCTGCGCGGCCGGGTCGGGCGAGGGCGCGAGCGGGCCTACGCCTACTTCCTGTACCCGCCCGACAAGCCGCTCACCGAGACCGCCCACGACCGGCTCGCGACCATCGCGCAGCACTCGGAGCTGGGTGGCGGCATGCAGGTCGCCATGAAGGACCTCGAGATCCGCGGCGCGGGCAACCTGCTCGGCGGCGAGCAGTCGGGCCACATCGCCGACGTCGGCTTCGACCTGTACGTGCGGCTCGTGGGCGAGGCCGTGGCGGAGTTCCGCGGCGACGGCGGCGAGGACGGCCTGCCGGGCGGTCGCGAGGTGAAGCTCGAGCTCCCCGTCGAGGCCCACCTGCCGCACGACTACGTCCCGAGCGAGCGGCTGCGGCTGGAGATGTACAAGCGGCTGGCCGACGTCCGCTCCGACGCCGACGTCGAGGAGCTGCGCGCGGAGCTGGTCGACCGCTACGGCGAGCCGCCGGAGGTCACGGAGGTGCTGTACAAGCCGGCGACGCACGTCGCGCTCGTGCCCGCGCCCAAGACGGCACCCGTCGGCGGGCGTCCGCTGCGTGGTCGCGAGCTGCTGCAGTGGGTGGCCACGGTCGTCGAGACCCTCACGGCCTGAGCCACGGACGACGGACGGACGGCCCGGCACCTGCAGGTGCCGGGCCGTCCGTCGCGTGGCGTCAGCGCGTGATGCGCAGGGCCGTGCGGGTGCCGTCCTTCGCCGGGTGGTTGGCGTCGCCGGAGTAGCGGATGAAGTACGTCCACGTGCCGGTCGAGCCCGCCGCCGGGATGCCGACGACGGCGCGGCCGTTCCTCAGCGTGACGGGTCGGCTGTACCGCACCGTGCGGCCCTTCTTCAGGACCGCGCGCACCGTGCCCGTCGCCTGGGCGGGGCTGGCGGACGTGACGACCACCGTCGCGCGACCGGTCTTGCGCTTGGTCGGCCGCGTGGTCGACGGACGACGCACCGTGGCGGCGTACCGCGTCACCTCGATCGTCGTCGTCGCGCCCGTGGCGGCGGCGTGCGTCGTGTCACCGGAGTAGTGCACGGTCGACGTCCAGCGCCCCAGGCGGGTCGCCTTCGGCACCTTGACGGTGGCCACGCCGTCCTTCAACGTCGCCTTCGGCCCGGTGAGGGTGGTGCTGCCGTTGACCAGGGTCGTGTGGACCGTGCCGGTCGGCACCGAGTCGTCGGGGCTCGCCACGGTCACGCGGGTCGAGCCGGTCGTCGTGCGGGTCGGCTTGACCTCCGAGCCGCGCGAGAGCGTCGGCGTGAGGGGCTCGGGTGCCGGGTCGACGAAGGTGAGGGGCGTGGCGGTCTCGTACGCGGCGACGGTCGCGCCGCCGCCGGCGTAGGTGTAGATGCCGTAGGTGCCGGTGCGGTCCTTCAGCCAGTCCTCGTTGACCGGGATCGTCGCGGTGAACGTGCCGTCGCTGCGCAGCTCGGTGTAGTTCGGCGCCTCCGGGTCCTGTGCCGGGCTGCTCGCGGCGAAGGACGCACGCGGGACGGCCCACTTCACGGCCGGCGCGGAGGTGTCGCCGCTGTCCGCGTTGGCGCGCGCCGACGACGGCGCGCCCTGCGACGGACGCCAGACGTCGGCGTAGCGGCCGAACGCGACGTACACGCCGGACTTCTGGCCGGCGAACGGAGGCCGCGTGCCCGTGGCGAGCGACGGGTCGAAGCCGCGACCCTCGACGGTCACCGAGGTGGTGTCACCACGGGTGATCTCGGTGTCGGAGACGGTGACCGTCGGGGTCTGGGCGAAGGTCACGTCGAAGGGGAGCTGCGGCTTGTTGTCCTGCTTGCCGGCGCAGCCGGTGGAGTAGAAGTGCGCGAGGACGGACGAGCCCGCCTCGTGGGAGGCGAGGGCGTCGAGGAAGTCCGTCGGCCACGCGCCCCACCAGCCGGTGGCGCCGTCCTGCGCCGAGCACGTCCGCGTCTGGGCGGTGGTGCCCGACGGGGCGTCCCACGTGACGCCCTGGTAGTCGGGCGTCACCCGGTAGCCCGTGGACGTCTGGGCGCTCAGGGAGCCGGCGTCGAACGTCGCGATGGTGAGCCGGCCGAAGTCCTTCGCGGGGAAGGCCTCGCCGGTCATGGACTGACCGGCACCGATGGTGAAGCGCATCGTCAGCGTGCCGGAGCCGTCGGGCTCCACGTCGAGCTGCGGGTCGGCGTAGATCTCGTCGGGGGCGCCGTACTGCGCGGGGTAGGCGTTGACGGTGTAGCTGCCGCTCCAGCTCAGCTCCGCCGCGCCCGTGCTGCGGTCGACCGTGCCGTCGCCGCCGGTGAACTGCACGACGTTCGGCGCCTTGCCCGCCTTCGACGTCGGGAACGACGTCGTGGGGACGGGGTCGACGCGGTAGACCTGCTGCGGGGACGTGTTCGGCACGGTGCTGACGTCGCCGGCGAGGTAGCGGGCGTCGCCGGTCGGGTCCTTGAACGTCCAGGGACCGAAGATGCCGTCCTGCGCGTAGCCGCTCAGGCCCCAGGTGAAGGTGGCCTCGCTGACGGTGTCCGACGCGGTCGAGGCGGCGGGTGCCGCTCCGGCCGACGGCGTGACGACCGCGAGGGTCGCCGCCGCGAGGGCGCCGGCGCCGAGGAGCGACACGAGTCGCGTCCTGCGGCGGGTGGGGGTGGTGGACATGGTGTTCCTTTCGGAGGTGGTCAGCCCCGCCGGGGGGCTGCTTCGGGGGAGGGGCGGGACGTGCGGGAGGCCGCGACGCTGCTGCCGGTGACGACGAGCGCGGCGAGGCCCGTCAGCGCGGCGGCGAGCCACCACCAGAGCGCGTCCCTGGAGCGCTCCGACGCGGTGGGCGGCAGCGGCAGCAGGGTGGAGACCGGCCTGGTCTGGACCAGCTCGCCACGGGCGGCGGCGCGGGCCGCGTCGGCCGGTGGGGCCAGGTTCGCGGCGGGCGCGCCGGGTGCGGCCGCGCCGGACCGTCGTCCTGCGGACGACGTCGTGGGGGTGGTGGCGGACGGCCGCGGTGGCTGGACGACCGGGTTCTCGATGGGGTCGAGCGGAGCCGGACCGGGCGTCGGCGGCGGCGTGACGTCGGCGCCGGCCCAGGAGACCGTCATCGGCGACGCCTTCTTGTAGGGGTCGGCCGAGCCGCCGCTGCTGTACCAGTAGGCCGCGGTGCCGGTCGTGCGCTGGAAGTCGACGAACGACTGCGGGAACGAGCCGTACGGGCGCACCTGGGGCACGCCCGTGACCTGGACGCCGTCGTAGGCCGGGGTGGCGGTGAACCCGCCCGCCTCCTCCTGCGCCGACCCGAGGTCGACGCGGCCCAGGTCGGCGACGACGACGCGCTCCGGCGCGACGGGTCCCCACGCCGTCAGGTCCTCCATCGACGAGGCGAACCCGCCGAGCTCGGCCGTCACCTGCCCGACGCCGTCCTCGACCACGAGCTCCGGGTCGCTGAGGTAGAAGAACGCCATGCCGGAGTAGTAGACGACGCTCGCGTCGCCGTCCCAGCTGATCGTCGCGTCGCCAGCGGCGGCGTCGATCGTGCCCTCGCCGCCCGAGAACACCAGCTGGTGGCCCGAGAACCGGCCCCCGCCGATGGCCGCGCCGGTCGCGTCGGTGCGCAGGCCCGCCCAGGTGGCGGGCCGGTACGCGGACCCGTCCCACTTCTCGACCGCGACGTCGCCCGTCCGTGCCGACCAGCCAGACGCCGGCATGATCGTGCCGCCCCGTCCGGGGTCCGGCACCTTGCCGGCCGAGAGGAAGTTGATCGTGCCCGGGGCGAAGGCCCGGTTGTTCGACTCGTCGTTCAGTCCCCAGCGCAGGACGGCGTCGTCGACGGCGCGCGGTCCGGACGCCCCCTGGGCCGAGGGGTCGGGGTCGCCGGTGCCGGGCTGGTCGGCGAGGGCGGCCGACGGTAGCAGCGCCAGCCCGAGCGCCAGGCCGGCGGCGACGAGGTCACGCCAGGGCCGCGGCACGACGCTCCTCCTTCCGACGGGAGGTGACCAGGCGCCGGACGGCGAACACCACGGCACCGACCAGCAGGAGGAGCGCGAGGCCCGCGGCGGCCATCGGCAGCCAGGAGGGCACGCCGCCGGATGTGTCGACGGTCGACGCCGCCGAGGGCGGTGGGGCGGCGACCGGGAAGGAGACGCTGGGGGTCGCCGTGCCGCCGCTGAGTCGCAGCTCGTGGGTGCCCACGCCGACGTCGGCGGGCAGCGCCAGCGCCCCGGCCAGCTGACCGTCGGCGCCTGCGGTGAGCGGACCCACGGCGGCCACGCCGTCGTCGAGGGTGGCGGTCACCTGCTCCCCGGGCCGCAGGCCGGTGGCGCTGAAGGAGAGCACGTGGCCGGCCACGGCCGTCTCGCGGTCCACGGCGAGCACGGGCTTGGTCCGTCGCGTCGCCGTCCTCGCCGCGCTGCCCTCGGCCTCCTTGGCCTCGGCGGTCGGGGCGTCGCCACCGGCCACGGCGGCGCCGTCGCCGTCCGACGACGAGGACGACGACGTGGCGGCGCCTCCACGGGCCGCGGCGGTCAGGTCGGCCACCGACACGGGGGTGAAGGTCTCGTTGCGGGCGTTCTTCACGCCGTGCGCTCCGATCGTGATGATGCCGCACCGGGTCCGGCGGCAGTCGACCGTCGTGACCTTGTTGCTGCGGTCGCGAGCCTTGAACACCGCGCCCGGGACGACGATCCGCGTCGACCACGAGCCGTCGGCGGCCAGCGTGCCGCCGTTCGCGGCGGACGCGGTGTCGCTGCCGGGGAAGGCCACGAACTTCTGGAAGCCCTGGTTGTCCTTCGTCTCGCTGTCGGGGACGTACAGCAGGTTGCGCCCGGTCTGGCCGCCCTGCGACGGACGCCAGGTCCCGGAGACCGTGCCGAAGAAGACGTAGATGCCGCCGTGCCCGTTCTTGATCGACTGGAAGCCCTGGCCGCGCAGGGTGAGGGTCGTGGCGTACGTCGGGTCGACCACGGCCGACCCCTGGGCGTTGGCCACGCCGACGCGGGACTCGGCCGCGGCAGGCGGTGCCGTGACCACGGCGACGAGCCCGGCGAGCGCCAGCGAGAGCGCCACGAGGGCCGCGGTCGTGCGTCGGGGGAGTGCGGCAGGAGCGGGGGACGGTCCGGTCAGCACGGGGCCTCCTGGGGGTCTCGGTGGGGGAGGACGAGCAGCCGACCGTCGAGGTCGACGACCTCGAGCGGGTGCTCGTACACGGTGGAGAGGAGCTCGGCGGTGAGGACGGCGCGCGGTGCCCCGACGGCGCGGACGCGACCGTCGGCGAGGACGCAGACCCGGTCGGCGTGCGCGGCGGCGAGGGTCAGGTCGTGCAGCACGGCCACGACCGCGTGACCGGCAGCGGCCAGCTCGCGGGCCTGGGCCATGACGAGCTCGACGTGGCGGACGTCGAGCGCCGCGGTGGGCTCGTCGAGCAGCACGAGGGCGGTCTCCTGCGCGAGCACGCGTGCCAGCGAGGTGCGAGCGCGCTCACCGCCGGACAGCGTGGGGTAGACGCGCTCGGCGAGGTGTGCGACGTCGCTGCGGCGCAGTGCCGCGGCGACGACGACGTCGTCGCGCTCCTCCTCGGGACGTCCGGCCCACGCCGCCCGGCCCATGCGGACGACGTCGACGACGCGGAACCCGAACGCGAGCCGGTTCTCCTGCGGCAGCACGGCGCGCCGGCGCGCGAGCTCGCCGGCGCGCAGGCTCGCGACGCGGCGGCCGTCGAGCGTCACCGTGCCCCGCTGGGGGACCTGGTCGCCGGAGAGGACGCCGAGGAGCGTGGACTTGCCGGCACCGTTGGGTCCGACGAGCACGAGCAGCTCGCCCAGGCGCACCTCGAGGTCGACGTCGTGCAGGACCGGCGTGCCACCCAGCTCCACGCCGATGCCGGAGGCGACCAGGGGGGCGTTCACGCCCAGCCTCCCGCGGTCCGGCGCGTGCGGCGCAGCAGCCAGAAGAAGAACGGCCCGCCGACCAGCGAGGTCAGCATGCCGATCGGCAGGTCGGCGTAGGCGACGGCGGTACGGGCGAAGAGATCGGCCCAGAGCAGCAGGAGCGCCCCGCCGAGCGCGCTGGCAGGCACGAGCACCCGGTGGCCGGGACCGACGACCATCCGGACCAGGTGGGGCACGACCAGGCCGACGAAGGCGATGATGCCGGCGAAGGAGACGGCGGCCGCGGTGAGCAGGGCGACCAGACCTGCTCCCAGCGCGAGCCGTTGAGGCTGCCGAGCTGCCAGAACACGATCTCCTCGCGCGCCGACGTGTCGCCGAGGAACAGCATGAGCGCCAGGCCCGCGCTGCACACCGCGTTGACGGCGATGCCCGTGAGCACGAGCGTGACCACCTCGGTGCGTCCGTCGGCCCGTGACAGTGCGTAGACCGTGAGGGTGGTGACCAGGCCGCCCACGAACGCGAACGCCGGCACGGTCCACGCGCCGAGCAGGGTCACCTGGAAGACGATGACGAACGCGGCGGCGAGGGCGGCACCCACGGACACGCCGACCACGCCGGGCTCCGCGAGCGGGTTGCCGAAGACGCCCTGCATCAGTGCCCCGGCGGTCGCCAGCGCCGCGCCCACGAGCAGCGCCAGCGCGACCCGCGGGAAGCGGACCTGCCAGAGGGTGTTGTCGCCCTGGGGGTGCGTCGGCAGGGGCAGGACGTCGAGGCCCACGCGGTGCAGCAC
>NZ_LUNF01000023.1:0-9063 GCF_001626145.1 Aeromicrobium sp. REDSEA-S32_B7 | reverse complement strand
GGCGCCGAGGACGGCCGTCGCGCCGGCGACCCACCGGCGGACGAGCGCCCGCTCCCGGGCCGGGTCGGCCTGGGCGGCGGCGATGCGCGGCAGGAGCACGGCGGCGATGCCGGTGCCCATCATCCCGGGCAGCGACGCGAGCGCCGCGGCGGCCGAGTACAGCCCGAGGGCCACCGTGCCCATGATCGCGCCGACGAGCGTGCGGTCGAGCGCCAGGCCGTCGATCGGTCCGATGCTGCCCACGTAGGTGGCGCGCGTCAGGCGCCACAGGTCCGGCCCGTCGAGCCGCTCGTCGGCGTCGGCGGGGCGCGCCGCCAGCAGCCCCAGCGACACGACCATGCCGACGCTGAACGCCCCGATCATCACGGCGGACAGCACGAGCGGCGTGGTGCGGTCGACGACGACGAACATCCCCGCCATCACGAACGTCACGAGGGTCTGCGGCAGGAGGGTCGCGAGGGCGATGCGGGGCATCGGCGCGCCCTCGCCGAGCAGCCCCGCGAGGACGAGGCGGTAACCCATGTTCAGCAGGGCGAGGGCCACGACCGCGGCACCGAGCCACCAGACGCCCGGATCGCCGACCTCTCCGTGCAGCACCGCGAAGAGGACCCCGAACGGCAGCGCCACCGCCACGGCGAGCACGGTCCACGGGCGGACGAGGTGCCCGACACCGCCGCGCGTCGTGAGCCCGCGGGCCGCGAGCCGCGCGGTGAGCGCGTTCGGCAGGCTGCCGCCGAGCGTGAGCTGCGCGGCCATCGCCGACAGCGCCACCACGAGCGCCAGCTCGCCGCGTCCCTCGACGCCGAGCAGCCGTGCCGAGATGATCCCCGTGATCGTCAGCAGGCCCTGGACGACGAACCCGCCGCCGACGACGAACAGGGCCGCGATGCGCTGGGTCACGGGCGCTCTCCGAGCAGCGTCCGGCAGTACCGGTCGACGGCGTCCCAGCGGTCGGCCGTGCCCGTCCTCAGCTCGACCTCGCCCGCGAGGACCGCGCGCATCGCCTCGGCGAGCGCGGGCACGGTCAGGTCGCACGCCAGACCACCGCCGAGCGCCTCCACCTCCCGCGCCCGCACGGTCGAGCCGGCGGTCACGACCGCGACGCCGGCGGCCTCCGCCTTGCCCATGATGCCGCTCGGACCGTTGTTGGTCAGGGGCACGGGGATGACGTCGACGGCGGCGACGAGCTGGTCGAGCGTGTCGTTGTCGAGGTAGGTGTCGCGCGCGACCACCCGCGCGCGGCGCTCGGGCTCTAACCCGTCGACCCACGTCCGCACCTCGGGCGAGAACGCGCCGGCCACGACCAGCCGGGCGTCGATCCGTCCGGCCTCGAGTGCCTCCAGCACCATCGGGGCGTTGCGTCGCTCGGAGATGAGGCCGAACACCCCCACGAGCGCCTCGTCGCGGGGCAGGTCGTGCTGCTCGCGCCAGCGGTCGCGGTCGCGCGCGTGCGCCGTGCAGAACTCCGGGTCGTTGACCCGGGTGACGACCCAGCCGCGCTGGGTGTCGCCGCGGCCCTTGTAGCCGACGACGCGCTGCAGGGCGCCCGTGAGCCGGCCGGCCACCACGAGCAGCGCCTTGGAGACGCGCAGCCGCCAGCCGGTGCGGTCCAGCAGCGGCACGCGCGCCGGGTAGCGCGTCAGCATGAACACCACGCGCGGCCGGACGGGCAGGCGACGCAGCGCGCGAGGCGCGGCGTACCACCAGCGCTTCAGGGCCTGGTCGCCGTCGAGGTGCACGACGGTGCGCACCGGGACCCTCTGCTCGGCGCGGCAGCGCGCCTCGACCTCGCGGACGAGGTCGGCCGTGCTCGGGCTCGAGCCGTCGAAGACCTCCGCGACGGCGAGCCGGCCGGCCGCGAGGTCGTCGCCCAGGTACTCGGCGTAGGCGGGATCGTCGGACGCGCCGCGCCGGGTCAGCAGGACGACCGGTCCCGACGGGGCCAGGTGACGGGTCAGCCACGACACCGACTGCAGGTGGTGCCCGTCGCTGCTCGGGTCGACCAGCAACGTCGTGGAGCGCTCGCCCACCGTGCATCACTCCCGTCGCGCGCCGCCTGACCACCGGTCCGTCCACCGTGCCGTCCATCGGGGAAACGACGAGCGCCAGCCTAGGTCACGCGCCACGCGCGGAACCGTCCCCGAGCCGTTCCCGACCGCGGTACGGTTCCCCCGTGTCAGGGATCAGCCACGTGGTGATGCGCCAGCTGGCGCGCCGGGGACTCGTCGTGCGCCGCCACCCCGCGGCCCGGCGGCAGCGTCTGCTCGTCGACCGCGGCGTCGACCTCGTGCTCGACGTGGGAGCGGCACGCGGCGGCTACGCCACCGAGCTGCGCGAGTTCGGGTACACCGGCCGCATCGTGTCCTTCGAGCCCCTCGCGGCCGCGCACGCCGACCTGGTCCGCGCCGCGGCGTCGGACCCGCGGTGGGAGACCCGGCACACGGCGCTCGGCGACACCACCGGCCGGCAGGAGATCCACGTCGCCTCCAACAGCGACAGCAGCTCCCTGCTGCCCATGGCCGACCAGCACCGCGCCTCGAGCCCGGACATCCAGATGGTCGGCACCGAGACGATCGAGGTCAGCCGGCTCGACGACGTCGCCGCTGACGTGCTGGGCGAGGCCCGCACGCCGTTCCTCAAGATCGATACGCAGGGCTTCGAGCGCGCCGTCCTCGAGGGCGCCGAGACCACCGTGCCCCGCCTCGTCGGCCTCCAGCTCGAGCTCTCGTTCGTCACGCTCTACGAGGGCGGGATGCTCGCGGACGAGGCCATCTCGTGGGCCTACGACCACGGGTTCGTGCTGGTCGGGCTCGACCAGGGCTTCACCGACCCGGGCGGGGCCGTCCTCCAGGCCGACGGAGTCTTCCTCAGGCCGTGACCCGCACCACCGTCCGGTCGTTGTGGCACCTGACCAGCCCTTCCCCGCTCCTCCTCCCCGAGCCCTAGCCCCGAGAGGCGTGACGTGAACCGTCGTCTGAAGGCCGCGATCCGACCCGCGGTCCTCGCCGCCAACACCCCCGTCGCACGCCGTCGCGCCCTCAAGGAGCTGGCGGCCGCGCCGCGGCCCCTGCGGCTCGAGCTGGGCGGCAACGCACCGCGTGCGGGCTGGGTCGTGACCAACGTCGGCCCGACCACCCGCCTGTACATGGACGCGACGGAACCCTGGCCGCTCGGCGACGGCGAGGTCGAGGCGATCTACTCCGACAACGTCATCGAGCACATCCCGCTCCACCCGGCCCGCACCCTCTTCGCCGAGGCGTACCGGTGCCTGCAGCCCGGTGGCGTGATCCGGTTCGTGACGCCCGACCTGCGCGCGCACGTCGAGCGGTACCTGACCGGCACGGCCCCGAAGGGCGACCCCGAGGCGAAGGTCTACGAGGACTGCGGCCTCGTGGTCGAGCACCCGGTCGACTGGGTGCAGATCCCGATCGCCTCCTTCGAGCACCACCTCGGCTACGTCTACGACTTCGAGACGCTCGAGGCCGAGCTGCGCCGCGCGGGCTTCACCGAGGTGCACCGGCGCGAGCTGAACGAGAGCCCCGTGCCGCACCTCGCCGGCCTCGACCTGCGCGCCGCCGAGGGTGGCGCACAGATGGCCGTCGAGGCCGTGCGCTGACGTCGATGCGCGTCGCCATCCTCGCGACCGGCTGGGCCGGCTTCAACGACGCCGCCTGCCGCGAGCTCGCCGCCCGCGGGGTTGAGCTGCTGGTGGTCACCGAGAGCGAGACGTCGGACACCGCGTACACGTCGCACCGCTTCCGCGAGTACGCCCAGGTCCACCTGTGGCACGAGGCCCCGGCCGACGGGGAGGTGCGCGACGTGGTGCGCGCCTTCACCCCCGACGCCGTGCTCATGCACTCCTGGCACTACGGCCCCTACCGCGAGGCGGTCAAGGCACTGCCGCCCGGCACGCTGCGGGTGCTCTGGATGGACAACGTCTGGCGCAACATCCCCAAGCAGTGGCTCGGCCGTGCGGTCGCGCCGTGGTGGGTGCGCTCCCTCTTCGACTGCGTGATGGTGCCGAGTGACCGCACCGAGTTCTTCGCCCGCCGGCTCGGCTTCGGCGAGGGCGACGTGATCCGCGGGTCGCTCAGCGCGGACACCACCGTCTTCGGCTCGCCCGCCCGCGCGGGCGAGGAGGTCGCCGGACGTCGACGCTTCCTGGCCGCCCTGCGCCTGGTGCACCACAAGGGCGCCGACGTGCTCGCGGAGGCGTACCGCCTCTACCGCAGTCGCTCGACGGACCCGTGGGACCTCGACGTCGCCGGCATCGGACCCCTCGCCGGCGCGTTCGACGGGCTCGAGGGCGTCACCATGCTGGGCTTCCAGCAGCCCGCCGAGGTGGCCGAGCGCATGCGTGCCTCGTCGTGCCTGGTCGTGCCGTCGAGGGAGGAGCCGTACGGGGTCACGCTGCACGAGGGCGCGCTCAGCGGGCTGCCGATCATCACCACCTACTTCGTGGGGGCGGCACCGCCGTTCGTGCAGGACGGGCAGAACGGCTGGACCGTGCCCGGGGGCGACGCGGAGGCCCTGGCGGAGCGGATGCTGCAGGTGGCCTCGCTCGACCCGGAGCGGCTCGGGCAGATGTCGGCCGTGAGCGTCGGCCTCGGGATGCGCACGAGCTCACGAGGCTGGGCCGTGAACCTGCACGAGGAGCTCCAGCGGCGCCACCGTGCGCTCGCCCGCTGAACGGGCCCCGCAGGACCCTCAGGAACCGCCGAGCAGGTGCTCCACGACGGCGGTGCGCGCCTCGAGGGCACGCTCCCGCCTGGCGGTGAACCGCTGCTGGGCGTCGGCACCGTCGGGCAGCCCCTGCCGCAGCACGTCCAGCACCACGGCCCCCACGTCGCCGTCGAGCGGGACCAGGAGCGGCGCCGGGACGAGCTCGGCGAGGCAGCCGACGTCGACAGCCACCGACGGCACGCCGTGGCGCATCGCGTCGAGCACGACGAGCGGCTCGGCCTCGTTGCGGTAGCGGCTGGGGAACACGAACAGGTCGACGTCGGCGTAGAAGCGCTCGACGCCCTCGTGGTCGAGGGGTCCCGTGACCACGAGGGCGTCGCCGAGGCTCTCCCGTGCGGTCGCGACCACTGCAGCGGCTGCCTCGTCCGCACACGGACCGGCGAGGACGAGGGTGCAGTCGAGCCCCGCGTCGCGCGCGCGGACCGCCGCGTCGACGACGTCCTGCAGCCCCTTCTCGAGCGTGAGGTTGCTCAGGTGGCCGAGCACGACCCTGCCGTGCGGCGGGTGCGGCGACCGGTCGACCGGGGCGAGGAGCGCGGCGTTGGAGCAGACCACGACGTCCTGCGCGAGCGGGTAGGTGCGGCGCAGCCGGTCGGCCATGACGTCGCCGAGCACGACGTGACGCACCGACGAGCCACCCCAGCGCACCAGCCTCTGCATCGCCGGCACCGGCGTGTCCAGGTAGCTGGAGTTGTGGTGGTGGAAGACGACGCGCAACCCTCGCCGACGGGCCAGCCCCACCACCAGGGCCTGGTAGTGCAGCAGCTCCCCGCCGGCGCCGCCGACGTAGACCGACCCACGCCGCGCCACGCAGAGGCGCAGCAGGCCCCGCACCAGCCGACCGACGCGACGCAGCGGGCCGACCGCGTCGTTGGAGTCGTTCAGCTCCAGCCGGGCGCCGCGGGAGCGCAGCTCTGCGGCCATCAGGTCCGTGACCCGTGCCGCGCCGGTCACGGGCGGGGGCAGCGGACCGTGAATGCGGACGGGGGCCGTGCTCGCCATCGCTGCTCCGATCCTGGGGTCGCGCCCGAGGATACGACGGTGCGGCGCCGTCGGCGGATCCACCTCCGCCTCCACGCCGATGTCCTAGGGTGGGCGGGCCAGACCCCCGCCCGCCCGGGCCCGCCGGAAGGACGTCCGCCATCCGCTCCACCGTCCTCGGCCTGCTCGTCGGCCCCTTCCGCGCGTCCCTGGTCCGCACGCTGCGCGCGACGCTGCGCCACCGCACCCCCGTCGTCGTCGGAGGTCGCTTCCGCATCGTCGGCGCCTCGCGGCTCACCGTCCGGCGCGGCTCCCGCGTGTTCCTGGGTGCCGGCTTCTACGGCTTCCTCCACGGCCGGGAGAGGTCGGTCCTGCGGCTGCGCGGCCGCCTGACGTTCGAGGGCAACGCCGCGATCGCCGCGGGCAACCGCTGGGACGTCGGACCCGACGCGGTCGTCACGGTCGGGCCGCGCACCTACGTCTCCCCCGACTGCACGGTCGTGTCCACGCAGGGCGTGAGCATCGGGGCGGACTGCGCGATCGGCTGGGGCGTGCAGATCGTCGACGACGACTTCCACCGTCACGGCAGTGGCGGCCACGTGCCCGACGGCCCCTCCTCCGCCCCGATCACGATCGGCGACCACGTGTGGGTCGGCAGCCGCGCGATGATCTTCAAGGGCGTGACCATCGCCGACGGCTGCATCGTCGCGGGCGGAGCCGTCGTCACCCGCTCGGTCGAGGAGCCGCGGTCGATGGTCGCCGGCTCCCCGGCCCGCGTGGTGCGGTCGGACGTCGACTGGACCTGAGCGGCGAACCGCCCGCGCGCCCGCCCGTACACTTCGGGGAGTGGAGTTCCTCAACGGCCTGCAGCCGACGCACGACCTGACGTACAACGACGTGTTCATGGTGCCGCGGCACTCGGCGGTCACCTCGCGCTTCGACGTCGACCTCTCGACGAGCGACGGCACCGGCACGACCGTCCCGCTCGTCGTGGCGAACATGACCGCCGTGTCCGGGCGGCGCATGGCCGAGACGATCGCGCGCCGCGGCGGCATCGCGATCATCCCGCAGGACATCCCCGCCGACGTCGTCGCGTCGACCGTCGCGCGGGTCAAGGCCGCCCACACGCTGTACGACACGCCGGTCACGGTCCCGCCGAGCACCACCGTCGGCGAGGCGCTGAGCCTGCTGCCGAAGCGCTCGCACGGCGCGGTGGTCGTGGTCGAGGACGGCAAGCCGCTCGGCGTGGTCACCGAGCGCGACGGCGCCGAGGTCGACCGGTTCGCGCAGGTGCACGAGATCATGTCGACCGACGTCCGCACGGTCGAGGCCGGGCTCGAGGCGCGCGAGTACTTCGACGTGCTCGCCGGCAACCACCTCTCGCTGGCACCCGTGCTCGACGGCGGCGAGCTCGTCGGCGTCGTCACGCGCAAGGGCGCGCTGCGCTCCACCATCTACACGCCGGCCGTCGACCCGGACGGACGTCTCGTCGTCGGCGCGGCCGTCGGCATCAACGGCGACGTGCGCGCCAAGACCGACGCGCTGCTCGCGACGGGCGTCGACGTGCTCGTCGTCGACACCGCGCACGGCCACCAGCAGAAGATGCTCGACGCCCTGCCCCTCGTCCGGGCCGCCCGCGACGCGCACGAGGCCGCCACCGGACGACGCATCCCGATCGCGGCCGGCAACGTCGTCTCGGCCGACGGCGTGCGCGACCTGGCGGCGGCCGGTGCCGACATCCTCAAGGTCGGCGTCGGCCCGGGCGCCATGTGCACCACCCGGATGATGACCGGCGTCGGTCGCCCGCAGCTCTCGGCCGTGCTCGAGTGCGCGGCGGCCGCGGCCGAGGTCGGCGCCCACGTGTGGGCCGACGGCGGTGTGCGCTACCCGCGCGACGTCGCGCTCGCGCTGGCGGCCGGCGCCGCGAGCGTCATGATCGGCTCCTGGTTCGCGGGCACGCACGAGAGCCCGGGCGACCTGCGCCACGACGCCGACGGACGCGCCTACAAGGAGTCCTTCGGCATGGCGAGCTCGCGCGCCGTCGCGAACCGCACCCGCGACGCCGCCGGCTTCGAGAAGGCGCGCATGGCGCTGTTCGAGGAGGGCATCTCGACGTCGCGCATGTACCTCGACCCGGAGCGTCCCGGCGTGGAGGACCTCGTCGACGGCATCACCGCCGGGGTGCGCTCGAGCTTCACCTACGCCGGCGCCCGGAGCCTGGCCGAGTTCGCCGAGCGGGCCGTCGTCGGCCTGCAGAGCACCGCCGGGTACGACGAGGGACGCCCGCTGCACCGCTCCTGGTGACGTCGCTCCTCCCCCGGAGGTGCCGCGCGCTCAGCGCAGGATGATCGCGAGGCCGCGCTCGAAGGAGGCGTCGAGGTCGGGATCGGCCTCGACGATCCCGACGGCGGCGGCCTGGCGGTGCAGCTGGGTGGCCTGCGTGTGCCCGACGACGTAGAGCAGCAGCGTGCGGGCCACGTCGCGGTCGCTGTGGTCGGCCAGCGCGGTCTCGAGCGCGAACTGCCCGAGCCGGAACGCGGCCGTCGTGGCCACGACCTCGGCGCCGTCGCGGACGGCGAGCATGGCGGTGCGCAGCCGCTGCGACGTCGCCGCGAGGTCGGCGTCGACCTCGACCGGCGCCACGACGCGGTCGGCCATGAGGCCGAGCAGGGTCTGCTTGTCGGCGACGTGGTGGTACAGCGCGCTGGGCTGCACGCCGAGCTCGCCGGCCACGCGGCGCATCGTGCAGTACTCCAGGCCGTAGGCGTCGAGCACCCGCAGCGCGCCGGACACGACGTCGTCCAGGCTGTTCGCCACGTGGTTGCCCCTCCCGCTCGGTCGACCGGTGTGCCACACTACCGAACGACGTTCACCTGAACGTCGTTCAGGAACGAAGGACCGTCCCGCCATGAGCAGCACCACGACCGCGCGCCGCCGCAGCCTCACCACCACCGATCTCGCCCTCGTCGCCGTCTTCGCCGCGCTCGTCGCGGTGTGCTCCGTCGTCGCGGCGCTGCCCTTCGGCGTCAACGGGGTGCCCGTCACGCTGCAGCTCTTCGGCGTCTTCCTCGCCGGCGCCGTGCTCGGACCCGTGCGCGGCTTCCTCGCCGTCGCCCTCTACCTCGCCGTCGGGGCGGTCGGGGTGCCCGTCTTCGCCGGACCGGTGGGCGGCCTCGCACCGTTCGCCGGACCGACGGCCGGATACCTCGTCTCCTTCCCCCTCGTCGCCCTCGTCGTGGGGCTCGCGGTGCAGCGCGCCCGCGCCGCGGGACTGCCTTATGTCTATCTCGGCTATTGGGTGAAGGGGTCGCCGCGCATGGCGTACAAGACCCGCTATCA
>NZ_LUNF01000229.1:0-5722 GCF_001626145.1 Aeromicrobium sp. REDSEA-S32_B7 | reverse complement strand
CGTCGTCGCGGCCGACCTGGCGACCGTCCGCACCGAGCTCGGCCGCTTCGGCCGCCAGGTGTCGGGCTACAGCCTCGAGCACCTGCTCCCCGAGCGCGGCTTCGACGTCGCGTCGTTCATGGCCGGCACCGAGGGGACGCTGGGCGTCCTGCTCGGCGCCACCGTCGACCTCGTGCAGACCCCGCGGCACGTGCACCTCGTGGTCCTCGGCTACGGCTCGATGGCCGAGGCCGGCGACGACGTGCCCACGATGCTCCCGCACGGCCCGATCGCCTGCGAGGGCCTCGGCGAGCGGATCATCGAGGTGTACCGCGCCGCCAAGGGTGCTGCCGGCGTGCCCGACTACCCGCGCGGCGGCGGCTACCTCTACGTCGAGCTCGCAGGCGACGACCCCGCCGAGCTCGCCGCCCAGGCCGAGCGCGTCGTCGCGGACTCCGCCTCGCTGTCGCACCGGCACGTGACGTCGGTGGCCGAGCAGGCCGCGTTCTGGCGGATCCGCGAGGAGGGTGCGGGCCTGGCGTCGCGCATCTGGGACCGACCGGCCCTGTCGGGCTGGGAGGACGCGGCCGTGCCGCCCGAGCGGGTCGGGCAGTACCTGCGCGACTTCGACGCGCTCCTGCAGCAGCACGGCCTGAACGGCGAGCCGTACGGCCACCTCGGCGACGGCTGCGTGCACGTGCGCATCGACTTCCCGCTGTCCGAGCCCGGGGGACACGCCGGCTACCGCGCGTTCATCGAGGACGCCGCCCGGCTCACCGCCACCCACGGCGGCTCGTTCTCGGGCGAGCACGGCGACGGTCGCGCCCGGTCGGAGCTGCTGCCGCTCATGTACTCCGAGCAGGCCATCGCGCTGTTCCGGGGCGTCAAGCACGTCCTCGACCCCGACGACCTGCTCAACCCCGGCGTGCTCGTCGCCCCCGCTGCTCTGCCGTCCGCCGCGCAGGGGCGGGCACCCGTGCCGGGTGTCCGTGCGCTGGACGCCGATCTGCGGACGCAGGGTCGAGGGTGGGCGCCCGGCCTGCAGGGATCGCGCCGCGGCCTGCGGCTGCTGCACGACGACGGCGACCTCGGCGCGGCCGTGCACCGGTGCACGGGCGTCGGCAAGTGCCTCGCCGACAACAAGGCGTCGCACGGCGTCATGTGTCCCTCCTTCCAGGCCACCCGCGACGAGAAGGACTCCACCCGCGGACGCGCGCGCGTGCTGCAGGAGATGGTCGACGGGCGGCTGGTGACCGGCGGCTACCGCGCGCCGGAGGTGCACGAGGCGCTCGACCTCTGCCTGTCGTGCAAGGGCTGCCTCAACGACTGCCCGACGGGCATCGACATGGCGACCTACAAGTCCGAGGTGCTGCACCAGACCTACAAGGGTCGGATGCGGCCGCGCAGCCACTACGTCCTCGGGAAGCTGCCGTTCTGGGCACGGCTGACGTCGCCCGTCGCGGCCCTTGCGAACCTGGCCCTGCGGGTGCCGGGGCTTGCCCACGTCGCACGCTGGGTGGCTGGCGTCGACCAGCGTCGCAGCCTGCCGTCGTTCGCGACGCGTCGGTTCAGCCGGGCCGCTCGGCCGGCCCTCGAGGCGTCCGCGACGCGCACCGACCGGCCCCGGGTCGCGATCTGGGCGGACTCGTTCACGGAGTACTTCTCGACGTCGGGCGGTCACGCCGCGGTGCGGCTGCTCGAGTCGGCCGGCTACCGGGTCGAGGTCGTCCAGAAGCAGGCATGCTGCGGACTCACGTGGATCACGACCGGCCAGCTCGACACCGCCCGCTCGCTCGTCGAGCGCACGGTCGGGGTGCTGCACGAGTACGTCGCGGACGGGGTGCCGGTCGTGGGCCTCGAGCCGTCGTGCCTCGCGGTGCTGCGCTCCGACGCCGTGGAGCTCACCGACGATCCGCGTGCAGCCGAGGTCGCGCAGGGGGTCTTCACGCTCGCGGAGCTGCTCGCCCGTACCGAGGGCTGGCAGGCCCCCGACCTCAGCGGCACCGAGGTGGTCGTGCAGCCGCACTGCCACCAGTCGTCGGTGCTCGGCTTCGCCGCCGACCTCGACGTCCTCGGCCGCACCGGCGCGACCGTCACCCGACTCTCCGGCTGCTGCGGACTCGCCGGCAACTTCGGCGTCGAGCGCGGCCACTACGAAGTGTCCGTCGCCGTCGCCGAGCAGCAGCTCATGCCAGCCGTCCGCGCCATGGGCGAGGGTGCCGTCGTCCTCGCCGACGGCTTCTCCTGCCGCACCCAGCTCGACGACCTCGCCGACGTCCCGGCCCTTCACCTCGCGGAGCTGCTCGCGCCGGGGGAGTAGGGGTACTGGCTCGTCGTGCGGTTGCGGTCTTGACGACTTGCCGGTGCGCTGTCGCAGGGGTCTCGTCGTGCTGCTGCGCTGCCGCGGGGAGTCTCGTCGTGCTGCTGCGCCGCCTCGACTCGCGCTCGGTCTGGTCTCCGAAAAGGCCTCGACCGGGCGGCTGGCGTCAGCGGTGGGTCGAGCACTCGGGCTGTGGCTTCGGCACGGGTGAACACAAGAATCTGCGTTCGGGTGCGGGAGTGCCAAGGCTTCTGCGTTTGCTACGGGATCCCCTCGCGAACGCAGAAGCCCTGCCAGGCCTGACCACGTCGGCGGTGGATTCTCCACGTGTACAGCGCTGAGAAGGTGGCAGATCCACCGCCGAGGGCGATGCGGTGGCAGATCCACCGCTCAGGGGGCGAAACGCAGAATCCTGCGTCCACCCCGAGCGCAACCCGCAGCCCGGGACCCCAGACCAGCGACCGCCCAGCCGCCCGGTCGAGGCCCTTGCGGAGCGCAGGACGAGTCGACGCCGCGCCAGCGCAGCCGCAGGTCGAGCGAGCGCTCAGCGACGTCGGCGGCTCCGGCTCAGTGGGCGGCCTCGTGCCAGGTGCGGCCGGTGCCGACGGAGACGTCGAGGGGGACGGAGAGCTGCGCCGCGGACGCCATCTGCTCGCGCACGAGGGTCTCGAGGACGTCGCGCTCGCCCTCGGCGACCTCGAGGACGAGCTCGTCGTGGACCTGCAGGAGCAGCCGCGACGTCAGTCCCTGGTCGCGCAGGGCTGCGTCGACGCCCAGCATCGCCACCTTGATGATGTCGGCGGCGGAGCCCTGGATGGGGGCGTTCAGCGCCATCCGCTCGGCCATCTCGCGTCGCTGGCGGTTGTCGCTGAGCAGGTCCGGCAGGTAGCGGCGGCGGCCGAGGATCGTCGCGGTGAACCCGGTCTGGCGGGCCTCCTCGACCACGCCGTGCAGGTAGGTGCGCACGCCGCCGAAGGTCTCGAAGTAGTCGTCCATGAGGCCCTGCGCCTCACCCGTGGAGATCTGCAGCTGCTGGCTGAGCCCGTACGCCGACAACCCGTACGCCAGTCCGTAGTTCATGGCCTTGATCCGGGCCCGCAGTCCCCCGTCGATGTCGGTGGGCTCGCGCTCGAAGACCTTCGTCGCCATCACGGTGTGGAAGTCGTGCCCGGAGCGGAACGCCTCGATGAGGTCGGCGTCCTCGGACAGGTCGGCCATGATGCGCATCTCGATCTGGCTGTAGTCCGCGGTCAGCAGGGTCTCGTACCCCTCGCCGACGACGAACGCCTCACGGATCCGGCGTCCCGACTCGGTGCGGATGGGGATGTTCTGCAGGTTCGGGTCGGCCGAGCTGAGCCGGCCGGTCGCCGCGATGGTCTGGTAGTAGGTCGTGTGGATCCGGCCGTCGGGCTGCACCGTCTTCTGCAGGCCCTCGACGGTCTGCCGCAGACGCGTCACGTCGCGGTGCGCGAGCAGGTGCTCCAGGAACGGGTGGCCGGTCTTGACGAACAGCTGCTGCAACGCCTCGGCGTCGGTCGTGTAGCCGGTCTTCGTGCGCTTGGTCCTCGGCATGTCCAGCTGCTCGAAGAGCACCTCCTGCAGCTGCTTGGGCGACCCGAGGTTCACCTCGCGACCGATCGCCTCGTAGGCCTCCTCCGCCGCTGCCGTCATGCGACCGGTGAACTCCTCGTGCAACGCGTCGAGGTGCTCGGAGTCGACGGCGATGCCGGCGGTCTCGGCGGCGGCGAGCACGTGCACCAGCGGCAGCTCGACGTCGCGCAGCAGCGTGAGCGCCTCCTGCTGCTCCAGCTCCTCCGCGAGCACGCCCCACAGGTCGAGCGCGGCGCGGGCCCGCTGGGCGGCGCCCTCGACGCCCGCGGTGTCGTCGTCGAAGGCCAGCTGGCCGGAGTCGTCGGCGGGGCTCAGGTCGCGCTTCAGCGCGCGCAGCGCGAGGTCGGCGAGGTCGTAGGAGCGCTGGTCCGGACGCACCAGGTAGGCGGCGAGCGCGGTGTCGGCCGCCAACCCGTCCAGCGACCAGCCCTGCGCCGCCAGGGCATGCCGCTGACCCTTCGCGTCGTGCATGACCTTCGGGCGGTCCGCGTCGGCCAGCCACGAGGCGAGCACCTTCTCGTCGGCCGGGTCGAGCGACTCCGGCGCGAGACTCACGGCACGGCCAGCGGCCGTGGCGACGGTGAGCATGTCGACGCGTGCGCCGACGGGTCGCAGCACGCCCGTGACCTCCACGCCGACCGGCTCGCGATCGGTGTGCTCGTCGAGCCACGCGGCCAGCGCTCCGGCGGCGGGACGGTCGACGACCACCTCGACGGCCGCCTCGTCGCTGCTCGACTCGTCACCACCGCCCAGGTACTCGAACAGGCGGGTGCGCAGCGCCGCGAACTCGAGGGCGTCGAACACCTCGTGGATGGCGTCGCGGTTCCACTCGGTGCTGAACGCGAGGTCGGTGGGCTTGGCCGGGAGGTCGAGGTCGCGCACGAGCGCGTTGATGCGCCGGTTGCGGAGCACGTCGTCGAGGTGGGCCCGCAACGACTCCCCCGCCTTGCCCTTCACGGCGTCGACGTCGGCGACGAGGGCCTCGAGCGAGCCGTACTGGTTGATCCACTTGGCCGCCGTCTTCGGCCCGACCCCGGGGACTCCGGGCAGGTTGTCGCTCGTCTCGCCGACGAGCGCGGCGATCTCGGGGTAGTGCTCGGGCGTGACCCCGTACTTCTCCTCGACCGCGGCCGGTGTCATCCGCGCGAGGTCGGAGACTCCCTTGCGGGGGTAGAGCACGGTGGTGGTGTCGGTGACCAGCTGGAGCGCGTCGCGGTCGCCGGTGGGCGGGGGGATGCGCTTGACCAGCGCCTCCAGCGTTTCCTCGATGCCGATGCCCGACTTGGCGCTGGTGAGCACCGCGCCGCCCTCTTCCCACGGGCCGGTGGCCTCGATGCCGACGATCTCCTCGATTTCCTCGGCCACGCGCTGCGGTTCGGCGGCGGGGAGGTCGATCTTGTTGATGACGGGGACGATCTCGTGGTCGTGCTCGATCGACTGGTAGACGTTGGCGAGCGTCTGCGCCTCGACCCCTTGCGCCGCGTCGACCACCAGCAGCGCACCCTCGCACGCGGCGAGGGAGCGGCTGACTTCATAGGCGAAGTCGACATGGCCGGGCGTGTCCATGAGGTTGAGCTCGTAGGTCTCGCCATCCTTCGCGGTGTAGGACAGGCGCACGGTCTGCGCCTTGATGGTGATCCCGCGCTCCTTCTCGATGTCCATATTGTCGAGAACCTGCTCGGACATCTCGCGGTCGGTCAGCCCCCCGCAATGCTGGATCAAGCGATCGGCGAGCGTGGACTTGCCGTGGTCGATGTGGGCAATGATGCTGAAATTGCGGATCTTGGAAAGGTCGGTCATCGTGCCCCGCCC
>NZ_LUNF01000228.1:0-2540 GCF_001626145.1 Aeromicrobium sp. REDSEA-S32_B7 | reverse complement strand
ACCCTGGTTGTTGCGGCCGCCCTTCTTGGGCAGCGGCACCGTCAGGGACTTCTCCGGCGTGGTCCGGGTGATCTCGACGAAGTCGGCGACCGACGAGCCACGACGGCCCGGGGTGGTCGGCTTGTACTTGCGGATAGCCATTGTCTTTTTCCTCAGTCCTCGCCCGGTCAGCCGACCTGGCCGAAGATGTCGATGCGGTGCCCCTCAGCCAGGCTGACGATCGCGCGCTTGGTGTCCTTGCGCTTGCCCAGACCGTTGCGGGTGCGACGGGTCTTGCCGTTGCGGTTCAGGGTGTTCACCGAGGTGACCTTGACGTTGAAGATCTTCTCGACCGCGATCTTGATCTCGGTCTTGTTGGCGTCGGGCCGCACGATGAAGGTGTACTTGTTCGCGTCGAGCAGGCCGTAGCTCTTCTCGGACACGACCGGCGCGATCAGGACGTCGCGGTGGTCCTTGTGCAGGGTGCTCACTTGCTGGCCTCCTTCTCGGTCGTGCCGGCGCCCACGAACGCGTCGTACGCGCCCTTGGTGAAGACCACGTCGTCGGAGGCGAGCACGTCGTAGGTGTTGATCTGGTCGACGGCCACGATGTGCACCTCGGGCGCGTTGCGCAGCGAGAGCCAGGTGACGGAGTCGGTGCGCTCGAGGACCACGAGGAACTTCGCGCGCTCGCTCAGCCCGGCCAGGGCGGCGAGGCCCGCCTTGGTGGAGGGCTTGTCACCCTCGACGAGCGCCTCCACGACGTGGATGCGGCCGTGCTGGGCGCGGTCGGAGAGCGCACCGCGCAGGGCGGCGGCCTTCATCTTCTTGGGGGTCCGCTGGTCGTAGCTGCGCGGCTGCGGGCCGTGCACGGTGCCACCACCGGCGAACTGCGGGGCGCGGGTCGAGCCCTGGCGGGCGCGGCCGGTGCCCTTCTGCTTGTAGGGCTTCTTGCCACCACCGCGGACCTCGCCGCGGGTCTTGGTGGCGTGCGTGCCCTGGCGGGCGGCGGCCTGCTGCGCGACGACGACCTGGTGGATCAGCGGCACGTTGACCGCGACGTCGAAGATCTCGGCGGGCAGGTCGACCTTGACGGTCTTGACAGACATGCTCAGGCCTCCTGGGTCTTCTTGGCGGCGGAGCGGAGGACCACGAGGCCGCCCTTGGGGCCGGGGACGGCGCCCTTGAGCAGGATCAGGCCCTTGTCGGCGTCGACCGCGTGCACGGTGATGTTCTGGGTGGTGACGGTGTCGTTACCCATGCGGCCGGCCATCCGGACGCCCTTGAACACGCGACCGGGGGTCGCGCAGGCGCCGATGGAACCGGGCTTGCGGTGGTTGCGGTGCGCACCGTGCGAGGCGGAGACACCGGCGAAGCCGTGACGCTTCATCGTGCCGGCGAAGCCCTTGCCCTTGCTGGTGCCGGTGACGTCGATCTCCTCGCCGGCGGCGAAGGTGTCGACGGCCAGCTCCTGACCGACGGTGTACTCACCGGCGGAGGCGGTGCGGATCTCGACCACGTGGCGGCGCGGGGTCGTGCCGGCCTTGGCGAAGTGCCCGGCGGACGGCTTGGTGACCTTGCGGCCCTCGATCTCGCCGAAACCGATCTGGACGGCGTTGTAGCCGTCGACCTCGGGGGTGCGGACCTGGGTGACCACGTTGGTCGCCGCGGCGACGACGGTCACGGGGACGACCTTGTTGTTCTCGTCCCAGAGCTGGGTCATGCCGAGCTTGGTGCCCAGCAGGCCCTTCACGTTGCGTTCGAAAGTCATGTCGTCTGACCTCAGAGCTTGATCTCGATGTCGACGCCCGCCGGGAGGTCCAGGCGCATGAGCGAGTCGACGGTCTTCGGCGTGGGGTCGATGATGTCGATGAGGCGCTTGTGGGTGCGCATCTCGAAGTGCTCGCGGGAGTCCTTGTACTTGTGGGGCGAGCGGATGACGCAGTACACGTTCTTCTCGGTCGGCAGCGGCACCGGGCCGGCGACCTTCGCACCCGTGCGGGTGACGGTGTCCACGATCTTGCGCGCCGAGGTGTCGATCACCTCGTGGTCATAGGCCTTGAGCCTGATGCGGATCTTCTGTCCCGCCATAGGTCTCTCTCGTCCTTCTTCGTCAGTCCTGCCGCGTGCGTGTCCCGGGACGTCCTCGGGCTTGAGTCGGTCCCGCCCTGGCTCCACCCCCACTGCGGCCGACCCCCGCGGTCGGGCGTGTCGTACATCTTGAACAGACGTCCGCGCACGCCTCAGGACCGGGATCCTGCTGCTGTGTGCTTGTGGTGGCACCCGATGGTTCATCGGGCTGATCGGGTCTCGGCTCACATCGCTGCGAGTTCCACGCATCTCTGCGAGGGATGGTGGCCGCACGCGCGACGACTGAGAGCATCTACACCAGTTGGTGCGGGAGACACGATTCAGAAGTCAAGGTGTGGCACACCCCGGCGACCCGCCGGAGCAACCGGACTATCTTGGCAGACACCCCCGCCTCGAACAAATTCGAGACCGCACCCGGGTCCGCAGCGGTCCCACGCGGTGCTCCGCCCCTCCCCCAGGAGTCTCCATGAT
>NZ_LUNF01000227.1:0-5778 GCF_001626145.1 Aeromicrobium sp. REDSEA-S32_B7 | reverse complement strand
AGCGGCTTCTGCTCGGCGCTGGCCGGGCTGCTGTTCTCGCTCTACATGCTCTCGGGGTACAGCCTGCACGCGGTCGGCATGGAGCTCGACGCCATCGCCGCGGTGGTCATCGGCGGGACGCTGCTCGTCGGCGGACGCGGGATGGTGCTGGGGTCGCTGCTCGGGGTGCTCGTGCTGGGGACCATCCAGACGTTCATCTCCTTCGACGGCACGCTGAGCTCGTGGTGGACCAAGATCTCGATCGGGGTCCTCCTGCTGGTGTTCGTCGTCATGCAGCGCTTCTTCACCAGGAGGCAGGCATGACCGTCAGGCCCGACCAGTCCCGCACCCCCGTGATGGCCGACGTGGCCGCGCTCGCCGGGGTCTCGCACCAGACCGTCTCGCGCGTGGTGAACGGGCTCCCGCACGTCGGCGAGGCCACCCGGCAGCGGGTGCTCGCCGCGATCGAGGAGCTCGACTACCGGCCCAACACGGCCGCCCGCACGCTCGTCACCCGCCGCTCGTCGATCATCGGCATCATCAGCACCGAGACCGGTCTGTACGGGCCGAACAGCATCCACCGCACGGTCGAGGAGGCAGCCCGCGAGGCCGGCTACTTCGCCGGTTCGGTAGGGCTGAAGACGATCACCGCCGACGGCCTCGCCGCCGCCGTGGACCACCTGCGCCGCCAGTCCGTCGAGGGCATCGTCATGATCGCTGCGCAGCACGAGGCCCTCGACCTCGTGCGACGGTCCGACCCGGGCGTGCCGCTCGTGGTCGTCGAGGGCGACCTGTCGCGCGCGACGTTCGCCGTCGGCGTCGATCAGCACCGGGGCGCCGTCATCGCCACCCAGCACCTCGTCGACCTCGGCCGTCGCCGGATCGCCCACGTGAGCGGACCGCACGGCTGGACCGAGGCCGAGGCGCGCGCCCAGGGCTGGAGCGACACCGTCGCGACGGCGGGGCTGCAGCCCGGGCCGCTGCTCGAGGGCGACTGGACGGCCGAGCGGGGCTACGCGCTCGGTCTCGAGCTCGCCGTGCTGCGCGACGTCGACGCCGTGTTCGTCGCCAACGACCAGATGGCGATCGGGGTGCTCCGCGCGCTCCAGGAGTCGGGTCTGTCGGTGCCGGACGACGTCAGCGTCGTCGGCTTCGACGACTCGCCGGAGGCGGGCTACCTGATCCCGCCGCTCACGACCGTGCACCAGGACTTCCCCGAGGTCGGCCGCCGGGCGATCGCCGTGCTCCACGCGGCCATCGTCGGCGGGACCGAGGACGTCGACCGACTGGTGGAGCCGACCCTCGTGGTCCGCGCCAGCACCACCCCGCGCGCCCCGCGCGACCGGCCCTCCGGAGGAGCGCGATGACCGAGCACGAGCACGACCACGAGGACGCCTACGTCGTCGGCGTCGACTACGGCACCCTGTCCGGTCGCGCCCTCGTGGTGCGCGTGTCCGACGGTGCCGAGCTGGGGTCGGCCGTGCACCCCTACCGGCACGCGGTCCTCGAGCGGTGCCTGCCGTCGGACCTCACCGGCGGTGCGGAGGTGGCGCTCGAGCCCGACTGGGCGCTGCAGGTGCCGCAGGACTACCGCGAGGTGCTCCAGGTCGCCGTCCCTGCCGCCGTCGAGGCCGCCGGGGTCGACCCGAGCCGTGTCATCGGCATCGCCACCGACTTCACCGCCTGCACGATGGTGCCCACGCTCCACGACGGCACGCCGCTGAACGAGGTCGACGGGTACGCCGACCGCCCCCACGCCTACGTCAAGCTCTGGAAGCACCACGCCGCCCAGGCGCAGGCCGACCGCATCAACGCGCTCGCCGCACAGCGGGGGGAGTCGTGGCTCGCCCGCTACGGCGGCCTTCTATCGTCGGAGTGGGAGCTGGCCAAGGGGCTGCAGCTGCTCGAGGAGGACCCCGACGTCTACGCCCGCACCGAGCGGTGGGTCGAGGCGGCCGACTGGATCGTCTGGGAGCTGTGCGGCACGTACGTGCGCAACGCGTGCTCGGCGGGCTACAAGGGCGTCCTGCAGGACGGTGCCTACCCGTCCGCCGACTTCCTCGCAGCGCTCGACCCTGCGTTCGCCGACTACGTCGAGACCAAGGTCGAGCAGCCGATCGGCCAGCTCGGCGACCGCGCGGGCTCGCTGTCCGCACGCGCCGCCGCCTGGACCGGGCTGCCCGAGGGCATCGCGGTGGCCGTCGGCAACGTCGACGCGCACGTGAGCGCACCGGCCGCGCAGGCCGTGGACCACGGCCAGATGGTGGCCATCATGGGCACCTCCACGTGCCACGTGATGAGCGCCGGCGTGCTGCGCGAGGTGCCCGGGATGTGCGGGGTCGTCGACGGCGGCATCGTCGCCGGCAGCTGGGGCTACGAGGCCGGCCAGAGCGGCGTCGGCGACATCTTCGGCTGGTTCGTCGAGCACGGCGTGCCGCCGTACGTCCACGCGGAGGCGGCCGCCGCCGGCCGCAGCGTGCACGAGCACCTCACCGCCCTCGCCGCCGAGCAGGAGGTCGGCGAGCACGGGCTCGTCGCGCTCGACTGGCACAGCGGCAACCGTTCCGTGCTGGTCGACCACGAGCTCTCGGGTCTCGTCGTCGGCCAGACCCTCGCGACCCGGCCGGAGGACGTGTACCGCGCCCTCATCGAGGCGACCGCCTTCGGCACCCGCACCATCATCGAGGCCTTCACCTCCTCCGGCGTCCCCGTCGAGGAGCTCGTGGTGGCCGGCGGGCTGTCGAAGAACCACCTGCTCATGCAGGTCTACGCCGACGTGACGCGCCTGCCGCTGTCCGTCGTCGGGTCCGAGCAGGGCCCAGCCCTGGGCTCTGCTCTCCATGCCGCCGTCGCGGCCGGCGCGTACGCGGACATACGCGCCGCCGCGAAGGCCATGGGGTCCGTGCAGCGCGGTGTGTTCGTCCCGGACGAGGAGTCGGCGCTCGCGTACGACGCCCTGTTCGCCGAGTACACCGCGCTGCACGACCACTTCGGCCGGGGCGGCAACGACGTGATGCACCGCCTGCGTGCGGTGCGGCGCGACGCCGTACGGCGTCGCCGGACCAGGAAGGACGCCTCATGACCGTGACCGCCGACGTCACCGAGACGCTGCGGACGCTGCGCGCCCAGGTGAGCGCGCTGCACGCGGAGCTCACCCGCTACGAGCTCGTCGTCTGGACGGCCGGCAACGTGTCGGCACGGGTGCCCGGGCACGACCTCATGGTGATCAAGCCGAGCGGCGTCTCCTACGACGACCTCACCCCCGAGAACATGGTGCTCTGCGACCTCGACGGCGAGGTCAAGGAGGGCGACCTCGCCCCCAGCTCCGACACGGCCGCGCAGGCGTACGTCTACCGGCACCTGCCGCACGTGGGGGGCGTGGTGCACACCCACTCCACGTACGCGACCGCCTGGGCGTCGCGCGCCGAGCCCATCCCCTGCGTGCTGACGATGATGGCCGACGAGTTCGGGGGCGAGATCCCCGTCGGGCCGTTCGCCCTGATCGGCGACGACTCCATCGGTCGGGGCATCGTCGAGACGCTGCGCGGCAGCCGCTCGCCGGCCGTCCTCATGCAGAACCACGGCGTCTTCACCATCGGCAAGGACGCCCGCGCCGCGGTCAAGGCCGCCGTCATGTGCGAGGACGTCGCCCGCACGGTGCACGTGGCCCGCCAGCTCGGCGAGCCCGTGCCGATCCCCGAGCAGCAGGTGACGAGCCTGTTCGACCGCTACCAGAACGTCTACGGCCAATGAGCCTTGAGGGAGAGCACCGCATGAGCACCCAGCAGCAGACGCGCGAGGTCTGGTTCCTGACCGGCAGCCAGGCCCTCTACGGCGACGAGACGCTCGCGCAGGTCGCGACGCAGTCGCGCGAGGTCGCGGCCATGGTCGACGGCGACGACCGGATCCCCGTGCCCGTCGTCTGGAAGCCGGTGCTCACGACGGCCGACGCGATCCGACGGGTCGTGCTCGAGGCGAACGCCGACGACGCGTGCGTCGGGCTGGTCGGGTGGATGCACACCTTCTCCCCGGCGAAGATGTGGATCCAGGGTCTCGACGCGCTGCAGAAGCCGTTCCTGCACCTGCACACCCAGTGGCACCGCGACATCCCGTGGGAGTCCATCGACATGGACTTCATGAACCTCAACCAGGCGGCGCACGGCGACCGCGAGTTCGGCTTCGTGCAGACCCGTCTGGGCGTGGCGCGCAAGACCGTCGCGGGGCACGTGAGCGACCCGTCCGTCGGCGCCCGGATCGCGACCTGGGTGCGCGCGGCCACGGCAGCGCAGGACGTGCGCACGCTGCGGCTCGCGCGCTTCGGCGACAACATGCGCGACGTCGCCGTCACCGAGGGCGACAAGGTCGAGGCGCAGCGTCGCTTCGGCGTCTCGGTGAACACGTTCGGCGTCAACGACCTCGTCGACGTCGTCGACGCGGTGGAGCCGGGCGCGGTCGACAAGGTGGTCGCCGAGTACGAGGACCTGTACGACGTCGCGCCCGACCTGCACGCCGGCGCCGATCGGCACCACCTGCTGCGCGACGCCGCGCAGATCGAGGTGGGGCTGCGGCGCTTCCTGGAGGAGGGCGGCTACGGCGCCTTCACGACCAGCTTCGAGGACCTCGGCGGGCTCCGCCAGCTGCCGGGGATCGCGGTGCAGCGGCTCATGGCCGACGGCTACGGCTTCGGCGGTGAGGGCGACTGGAAGACGTCGGTGCTCGTGCGGACCACCAAGACGATGACGGCGGGGCTGCCCGGCGGCACGTCGTTCATGGAGGACTACACGTACCACCTCGAGCCGGGCAACCAGAAGTCGCTGGGTGCGCACATGCTCGAGGTGTGCCCGACGATCAGCTCGCAGCGACCGTCGGCCGAGGCGCACTCACTCAGCATGGGCAACCGCGAGGACCCGGTGCGCCTGCGCTTCGTCGCCGACCCCGGCGAGGCGGTCGTGGTCGGCCTGGCCGACCTGGGCGACCGCTTCCGGCTCACCGCGAACGACGTGACGCTGGTCGAGCCCGACGCACCCCTGCCGAACCTCCCCGTCGCGTGCGCGGTGTGGCAGGCCCACCCGTCGCTCCCGACGGCCGCCGAGGCCTGGCTCATGTCGGGCGGACCGCACCACACCGTCCTCACCACCGCCGTCGGCATCGAGGCCTTCCGGGACCTCTCCGAGATCCTGCGCACCGAGCTCGTGCACATCGACGCCGACACCACCCCCCACCGCTTCCTGCAGGAGCTGCGCTGGAACGCGGCGTACTACCGGCTGGCGGACGGGATCTGAGCTGCCCCCGGGGCTGCCTCGTCCGGGGTCGTGACCTTGCTGGTGCGCTGGCTGCGGTCGTCGTGACCTTGGTGGTGCGCTGGCTGCGGTCGTCGTGACCTTGGTGGTGCGCTGCCTGGGGCGGTCGTGACCCTGCTGGTGCGCTGCCTCGGCTCTCGCCGGGGGCAGCCTCCGCAAGGGCCTCGACCGGCAGCGTGCCTGGGGGTAGCTCCGGGTCTCGGGGTCTGGCTGAGGCCGCCCTCGCCGCAAGGTTCTTCGTTTCTGCGTTCTTGATGCACCGTTCTGCGTTGGCGCGTCCTATCGGTGGATCTGCAACCGCAGGAGCCGTTCTGCGGTTGAAGATCCACCGATGGCGGGCTGTGGGCGCAGAGGCTTCTGCGTTCACGACGGGATCCCGTAGCAAACGCAGCATCCTTGGCCCCTCAGTGCACGAACGCAGCATCGTGCGCCCACTCCGTGCCCAAGCCGCAGCCCGAGACCCCAGACCAGCGCCGTCGCCAGCCGCCCGGTCGAGGCC
>NZ_LUNF01000226.1:0-13064 GCF_001626145.1 Aeromicrobium sp. REDSEA-S32_B7 | reverse complement strand
CTGCGTCGGCGTCCGCAGCTGCGGCGTCAGCAACCAGTAGAGCCCGTCGGGAGACGACGGAGCCACCTGCTTGACCTCCCAGCACGACGCCGCCGCCGACGCTGCGCTCGACCCGTCCGGCACCCCCTGAGCCGCGCTCGCCACCGACGGCGCAGCCACCAGGCTGGCGACGACGAGGGTGCAGGTGAGCAGGGCTGAGCACGTGCGGGGGCGACGCATGGGGGTCCTCTCCGGCGGCACGGTCGTCGGGGGGATGGGGGGGGAGACCGCGCTCCACGGGGTAGGAACCATCAGCGCCCCGATCATGACGCGGGTGCGGACGTTCGTGCGTCGCGCTCAGTCGACGGGCGCGAGCGCGGCGGTCTCCTCCTCCGTGAACACCCGCGACCGGATGATGAAGCGGTGCCCCGTGGGGCCCTCCAGCGAGAAGCCGGCACCGCGCCCGGGGACGACGTCGATGGTGATGTGCGTGTGCGACCAGTACCGGAACTGCTCGCGCGAGATCCACACCGGCACCAGACCGTCGGGGTCGACGTCGCTCGCGCCGATGTCGAGGTCGCCGAGGTGCACGTCGGACGGTCCCGTCAGGAAGAACCCCTGGGTGTAGCACATGGGGGCCGACCCGTCGCAGCACCCACCGGACTGGTGGAACATGAGCGGCTTCGCCTGCTCGGCGCGCAGTGTGCGCAGCAGCGCGGCGGCGTCGGGGCTGACGTCGACGCGGGTGGCTGCGGTCGGCTGCTCGGACATGGTGGTCACCTCTCGGGCGGGACGGACGAGGTCGGGTGCGGGAACGCCGGGGGCCCGACCCCTCGTGGAGGGGCCGGGCCGCGACGTCACCGTGGGCTCAGAAGAAGCCCTGGGCGTTCTGCGAGTACGAGACGAGGAGGTTCTTCGTCTGCTGGTAGTGGTCGAGCATCATCGAGTGGTTCTCGCGGCCGATGCCGGACGACTTGTACCCGCCGAACGCGGCGTGCGCCGGGTAGGCGTGGTAGCAGTTCGTCCACACGCGGCCGGCCTGGATGTCGCGGCCCGCGCGGTAGGCGGTGTTCGTGTCGCGCGACCACACGCCGGCGCCGAGCCCGTAGAGCGTGTCGTTGGCGATGCTCATGGCGTCGTCGTAGTCCTCGAACCCGGTGACCGAGACCACCGGACCGAAGATCTCCTCCTGGAAGATCCGCATCTTGTTGTGGCCCTGGAAGATCGTCGGCGCCACGTAGTAGCCGCCCGAGAGGTCGCCGCCGAGGTCGACACGCTCGCCGCCGGTGATGACTCGGGCACCCTCCTGCACGCCGATGTCGATGTAGGACAGGATCTTCTCGAGCTGGTCGTTGCTGGCCTGCGCGCCGATCATCGTGTCGGTGTCGAGCGGGTTGCCCTGCTTGACCAGCTTGGTGCGGTCGGTCGCGGCGGGCAGGAACTGCTCGAGGATGGAGTTCTGGATGAGCGCGCGGCTCGGGCACGTGCACACCTCGCCCTGGTTGAGCGCGAACATCGTGAAGCCCTCGAGGGCCTTGTCGTAGAACGCGTCGTCGGTGCGGGCGACGTCCTCGAAGAAGATGTTGGGGCTCTTGCCGCCGAGCTCGAGCGTGACGGGGATGAGGTTCTGGCTGGCCATCTGCATGATCAGCCGGCCCGTGGTCGTCTCGCCGGTGAAGGCGATCTTGCGGATGCGGCTGCTCGACGCGAGCGGCGCGCCCGCCTCGGCACCGAAGCCGTTGACGACGTTGACCACACCGGCGGGCAGCAGGTCGGCGATGAGCTCCATCAGCAGCATGATCGACGCCGGCGTCTGCTCGGCGGGCTTCAGCACGACGGCGTTGCCAGCGGCCAGCGCCGGGGCGAGCTTCCAGACGGCCATGAGCAGCGGGAAGTTCCACGGGATGATCTGTCCGACGACGCCGAGCGGCTCGTGGAAGTGGTAGGCGACGGTGTCGTCGTCGATCTGCGACAGGTGCCCCTCCTGCGCGCGGATCGCGCCGGCGAAGTAGCGGAAGTGGTCGACGGCGAGGGGCAGGTCGGCGGCCAAGGTCTCACGGACCGGCTTGCCGTTGTCCCAGGTCTCGCCGACGGCGAGCATCTCGAGGTTCTCCTCGATGCGGTCGGCGATCTTGTTGAGGATGTTGGCGCGCTCGGCGACCGACGTCTTGCCCCACGCAGGGGCGGCCGCGTGCGCGGCGTCGAGCGCCTTCTCGATGTCGTCGGCGTTGCCCCGCGCGATCTCGGTGAAGACCTTCCCGTTCACGGGCGAGACGTTCTCGAAGTACTGGCCGCTGGACGGGGCGACGTACTCGCCGCCGATCCAGTGGTCGTAGCGGGGCTTGTAGGAGACGACGGAACCGTCGGTCCCGGGCTGGGCGAACACGCTCATGGAAGTGACTCCTCGCGGGGTGGGATCTGGTGCGAGTGACGCTAGTCACAGCTTCGTTGCAACGACGTTGTCCCGACGTTGCAGCCGCTGCAACGTCGGCAGCACCGCTGGTCGAGTCGTCCGACCGGCGACACGCTCCGCTGGTCGAGCAGCTGCCACGCGCTGGGGGCACCTCCCGCTTGCGGGGGCGGAACGAGCGCCTTGAATGCGTATCGAGACCACCCGGCAACCGCCCAGCGCGAACCAATCCCCAGCGACAGCCCAGAGTGGTCTCGATACGTCTCCGCCAGCTCCTCCGTCGCAGCGTCGACTACTCGACCAGCAAAGGATTCCGCTGGTCGAGTAGCAGGGACGAGCTTGCGAGGTCCCTGCGTATCGAGACCACCCGGCAACAGCCCAGCGCGAGCCAACCCCCAGCGACAGCCCAGAGTGGTCTCGATACGCCCGACCGAGCTCCTTCGTCGCCGCTCGGCCTACTCGACCAGCGAGACTCTCCGCTGGGGGTCAGTGGTTCTTCTCGTGCACCAGACGCAGACCGGTGAGGGTCAGCCACGGGTCGCGCGTGGTGATGCTCGTGCAGTGGTCCAGCACGACGTCCGCGTAGGCGCCGGTCGCGATCACGGCGACGTCGTCGGGGTCGGCCCCCAGCGACTCGATGATGCGGTCGACCATCCCGTCCACCAGGCCCGCGAAGCCGTAGACCGCGCCCGACTGCACCGCCTCGACGGTGTTCTTGCCGATGACGTCGCGCGGCACCGCCAGCTCCACGGCGCGCAGCTGCGCGCCGCGGCGGGCCAGGGCCTCCAACGACAGCTCGACCGCCGGCGCGATGGCACCCCCTACATAGCGGTTCCGTTCGTCGACGACGTCGAAGATCGTCGCGGTGCCGTTCATGTCGACCACGACCGCCGGCCCCCCGTACACCTCGGCCGCGGCGAGCGCGTTGACGATGCGGTCGGCACCGACCTCCCGCGGGTTGTCGGTGTGGATCGGGATGCCCGTCTTCACGCCGGGGCCGACGATCGAGACCGGCAGGCCCGCGTAGTAGCGCTCGAGCATCGCCTTGAGCTCGACCTGGATCGACGGGACCGTGCAGCACATCGCCACGGCCTCCACGTCGGCCAGACCAGCGGCGCGCACGAACCCGTGCGCCAGCAGGTGCCACTCGTCGGCGGTCCGCTGCGTCTGCGACGACACGGTCCAGTGCTCGACGAGACGCTCGCCGTCGAACGCGCCGATGACGGACTGGCTGTTGCCGACGTCGAGCGCCAGCAGGGTCACCGGGCCGCCCCCACCGCCTGCGACCCCGCAGCGCCGCCGTGCGCCACGAGCGGGTTCTCGACGACGTCACCACGGACGAGACCGGAGCCCGGCAGTGCCTCGGCGGGGTCGGAGCCCGTGCCGATCACGCGGTTCTCGGAGTCGACGAACACGACGCTCGGCTGGAACTCGCGTGCCTCGGCGTCCTCCATCTGGCCGTAGGCGATGAGGATCACCAGGTCGCCCGGGTGCACCAGGCGCGCGGCGGCACCGTTGATGCCGATCACGCCGGAGCCGCGCTCGCCCGCGATCGTGTAGGTGACGAGCCGGGCACCGTTGTCGATGTCGACGATGTGCACGAGCTCGCCGGGGAGCAGGTTGGCGGCGTCGAGCAGGTCGGCGTCGACGGTCACCGAGCCGACGTAGTGCAGGTCGGCCTGCGTGATCGTGGCGCGGTGGATCTTCGACGTCATCATCGTGCGGAGCATGGTCAGGGTCCCTTTCTGAGCACCACGGGCTGGTTGTCGAGCAGGCGCGTGGTGCCGACCCTGGCTGCCACCAGGATCCGCGCCTCCCCCTCGTACGTGTCGTCGACGGCACCGAGCAACGGGTCGGTGACGACGAGGTAGTCGACGTCGACGCCGTCGGCGGCGTCCAGCACCTCGCGGGCGGCCTTCAGCACGGCGTCGGCACCGACGGTCGCCTGCTCGACCCCGACCCGCAGGGCGCGGGACAGGGCCAGGGCGTGGTCGTGCTGCTCGGACGTCAGGTACGCGTTGCGCGAGCTGAGCGCCAGGCCGTCGGCCTCGCGGACGATGGGGTGGCCGACGACCTCGACGTCGAGCACGAGGTCGCGCACCATGCGGCGCACGAGCGCGAGCTGCTGGAAGTCCTTGTCGCCGAAGACGGCGACGTCGGGACGCACCAGCGCGAACAGCTTCGCGACGACGGTCAGCACCCCGCGGAAGTGGGTGGGCCGGGCCGCGCCCTCGAGCACCTGGCCGAGCGGACCCGGGTCGAGCGTCACGGCGTCGTCGAGGCCTCCGGGATAGACCTCGTCGACGTCGGGCGCGAACACCACGTCGACGCCCTCCTGCGCGCAGACCCGCAGGTCGGCATCGAGGGTGCGGGGGTAGGCGTCGAGGTCCTCGCCGGGCCCGAACTGCGTGGGATTGACGAAGATCGAGACGACCAGCGTGTCGCCGAGGGGGCGGGCGTGCCGCATGAGGCGGGCGTGGCCGTCGTGCAGGGCTCCCATCGTCGGCACGAACGCGACCCGGCCGGAGACGGCGAGTGCTGCACGCAGCTCTGCCCGGGTGCGGGCGACGACGGGCGTCATCGCACGGGCCCGGACACGCGGGGGCGCTCGTCGAGCGCGGCGTCGAGCACGGCGGCGGTGGCCGGGTCGAGGCGGCCGTCGGCGGCTGCCCGCCCGGTGGTGGCGTGCGCCATGGCCACGTAGGCGTCGCGCGTCGACGACGGCTCCGTGGCGAGCGCGTCGACGTGGGCGCGGACCGTGGTGACGTCGCCGCGTGCGATCGGGCCGGTGAGCGCGGCGTCGCCGAGGTCGAGCGCGTTGTCGAGGGCGGCCTCGAGCAGCGGACGCAGGATGGTCGCCGCCTCGGCGCCTGCCCCGATGCCCTGGAGCAGGTCGCGGGCCTGGGCGACGAGGGTGACGAGGTGGTTCGCGCCGTGGCTCAGCGCGGCGTGGTAGCGCACGCGGTCGGCGTCGTCGATCCACACGGGCGTGCCACCCAGGACCGCCGCGAGGTCCTCGGCCAGCGCTCGCTCGGTGTCGGCGGCGGTGAGCCCCATTGCGCACCCGCGGCCGAGGTCGACGGCCGAGCCGGTGAACGTCATGGCCGGGTGCAGGGCGACCGCGCGGGCGCCGACGCGCGTGGCGGCGCTCAGTGCGTCGAGCCCGTGCCGGCCGCTGGTGTGCACGACGACCTGCCCGGGCCGCAGGACCGTCGACAGCTCCTCGCAGACCGCCACGAGGGCGTCGTCGGGGACGGCCAGGACGAGCACGTCGCAGTCGGCGGCGACGTCGGCGGCGGGACGCACGGGCACCTCGGGGACGAGCGTGCGGGCCCGCAGCAGCGACGCCTGCGAGCGGGCGCTGATGCCGACGACCGGACGGCCGGCGGCGTGCAGGCGGGCGGCGACGACGGAGCCGACGCGGCCGGCGCCGACGACACCGTAGGCGTGCGGGCGCGCGGGTGCGTGCGGACGGGGGTGCGTCATGGTGGTGCCTCTCGTTCCAGTCCCGCGAGCGGGTACCAGACTGTTGACGGCCTCAGTCTACGACCGGGCACGCAGGCCGCACAGGGTGCACGGGGTGTCGCGGGTCACACGGTCCGCGTGGGCGTGCACGGGTGCTGCCGTGCGCCGCCGGGCGGTCGGGTAGACAGGCTGCATGAGCACGGACGCAGCACGGCCCCGCGAGACCGCGGCGCGGGTGACGGCCGACGACGTCGACGCGGCCGCCGAGCGCCTCGCCGGGGTCGTCTCCACCACGCCCGTCGAGCGCAGCGTCCGGCTCAGCGAGCGGACCGGCGCGCACGTGTGGCTGAAGCGCGAGGACCTCCAGGTGGTCCGCTCCTACAAGGCGCGGGGCGCCTACAACCTCATCGCCCAGCTCGACGCCGAGGCCCGCGCGGCGGGCGTGGTGACGGCGAGTGCCGGCAACCACGCCCAGGGCGTGGCCTTCGCGTGCGCGGCGCTCGGCGTCCGGGGCCGGGTGCACCTGCCTCGCACGACACCGCGCCAGAAGCGCGACCGGATCGCGTCGATCGGCGGCGACGCGATCGAGATGATCCTCGACGGCGAGACGTACGACGACGTGTCGGCCGCGGCGGCCGACGAGGCGCTGCAGGGCGCGACGCTCGTGCCGGCGTTCGACGACCCGCGCACGATCGCCGGCCAGGGCACGGTGCTGCGCGCGCTCGTAGTACGCGCTCAGCGGCAGCGTCTGCTCGCGCCACACGGTGAAGCGATGACGGATCACCTCGGGATCATCGTCGACCCGCCCTTCGTCGACGGCGCGGCCGTGCGACGGGTCGGTCGGCACACGTTCGACACGGTGGCCGGGTCGGCGCCGACCATGCTCTCGGTCCCGGAGGGGCGCATCTGCAGCGAGATGCTCGACCTGTACCAGAGCGACGGCATCATCGCAGAGCCCGCGGGCGCCCTGGCGACCGCGTCGCTCGGCGGGGCACTGGACGTGGAGCCGGGCTCGCGCGTGCTGTGCATCCTGTCCGGCGGCAACAACGACGTCAGCCGCTACGCGGACGTCGTGGAGCGGGCGCTCGTCCACGAGGGCCGCAAGCACTACTTCCTGGTCGAGTTCCCGCAGGAGCCGGGCGCGCTGCGCCGCTTCCTCGACGAGGTGCTCGGCCCCGACGACGACATCACGCTGTTCGAGTACGTGAAGCACTCCAACCGCGAGACCGGACCCGCGCTGGTCGGCGTGGAGCTGAGCCGCGCCGAGGACCTCGCGGGCCTGCTGGAGCGCATGGACGCCGCACCCCCGCGCATCGAGCGGATCGAGAGCGAGAGCCCGCTGTTCCGCTTCCTGCTCTGACCGAGAGCACGACCCCGAGGAGAGGACGATCGATGACCGACACCACGCACGAGGGCCCGGCTGCGCGGACACCGTCGGCGGTCGACGCCGTCGCCGAGGAGTGGCTCGAGACGATGCTCGCGCTGCAGCCGGAGTGGCACGTGTCGCTCGGTCGACCCGGTCGCGAGGGCGAGTACACCGACCTGTCCCCTGACGGGCACGCCGCGTTCGCCGACGCCGCCCGCGCCGCCCGACGCCGGCTCGACGACGTGCCGGTCGTCGACGCGGTCGACACGGTGACGCACGCGGAGCTCGTGCGGGTGCTCGACCTGACGCTGGAGGAGCACGCGGCGGGCACGTGGCGCAGCGACCTCAACGTCATCGCGTCGCCGGTCCAGGGCGTGCGCGACGTGTTCGACCTGATGCCGCGCGACGGCGTCGACGACTGGTCGCACGTGGCGACGCGTCTGTCCCGCGTGCCCGCGGCGCTGGCCGGCTACGTCGCGTCGCTGCGCGAGGGTGTGCGCGCGGACGACGCCCCGGCGCGTCGCCAGGTGGTCGAGGTCGCCGAGCAGGCCCACCGCCAGGCCGCGGCCGGCGCATTCTTCGACGACCTCGCCGCGTCGGCGGCGGGCGCCGGGCTGCCGGACGCCCTGCTCGCCGACGTGCGGCGCGGGGCGGACGGCGCCCGCGCGGCGTACGCGGACCTGGCGGGCTTCCTGCGCGAGGAGCTGCTGCCGGCGGCGCGGGAGCGCGACGCGTGCGGTCGCGACCGCTACGCCCTCGCGTCGCGCGGTTTCCTGGGCGCCGAGGTCGACCTCGACGAGACCTACGCGTGGGGCCTGGAGGAGCTCGACCGGATGGTGCGCGAGCAGGAGGCCGTCGCGCGCGAGGTGCTGCCGGGCGCCACGGTCGCGGAGGCGGTGGCGCACCTGGAGTCGTCGCCGGAGCACCGGCTGGTCGGCACCGACGCCCTGCAGGCGTGGATGCAGGAGACGAGCGACCGCGCCGTCGAGGAGCTCGGCCGCACCCACTTCGACGTCCCCGAGGTCATGCGCACCCTCGAGTGCCGCATCGCCCCCACGCAGGAGGGCGGGATCTACTACACGCCGCCGAGCGACGACTTCGCCCGGCCGGGTCGGATGTGGTGGAGCGTGCCGGAGGGCGTGACCGAGTTCGACACGTGGCGCGAGCTGACGACCGTCTACCACGAGGGCGTCCCGGGCCACCACCTCCAGTGCGGGTACGCGGCCTGGAACGCGGCCGAGCTGAACGCGTGGCGTCGTGGCGCGTTGTGGACGTCGGGCCACGGGGAGGGCTGGGCGCTGTACGCGGAGCGTCTGATGGCCGACCTCGGCTACCTCGACGCGCCCGCCGACCGGCTCGGCATGCTCGACGGCCAGCGGATGCGCGCGGCGCGCGTGGTGCTCGACCTCGGCGTCCACCTGGAGCGGCCGCGTCCGGACGGCCAGGGCCCCTGGACGGCCGAGTACGCCTTCGACTTCATGGCGCAGCACGTGAACATGAACGAGCCGTTCGTCCGCTTCGAGGTCAACCGCTACCTCGGCTGGCCCGGACAGGCGCCGAGCTACAAGGTCGGGCAGCGGATCTGGGAGCAGGTGCGCGACGCCTGGGTCGCGACCCACGGCCCCGACCTGCGCACCTTCCACCGCCAGGCCCTCAGCCTCGGCTCCGTCGGCCTCGACACCCTCCGGTCCGCGCTGGCCTGAGCGCGCACCACGTCCCCGCGACCTCCCCGCGATCTGTGGAGTTGTCGACGAAAGCTCGTCACGGTTCCGTCGTCAACTCCACAGAACACGAGGACGGGGACGGCTACGCAGGCGTCGCGGCGCCCGGGGGCGCGTCGTCGTCCTCGTCGTCGGGCTGCGGGAGGTGGAGGGCGCGCTCCAGGACGAGCGCGGCGAGGAGGAGCAGCAGGCCCGCGACGGCGGCAGCGGCGCCCTGCAGGACGCGGTCCTGCCCGAACATGGTGTCCCAGTCACGGACGAACGAGAGCGCGACGCCGCCGTAGGCGCCCAGCGACAGCCCCCCGACGATGCAGCAGGCCTTCGCGAGGGCCAGCAGCGTCATGGCGTGCTGCGACGTCATGCGCTCCTTGCGCCGGTGCAGGCTCTGCCAGGTGCTCCACGCGATCAGCGCGACGATGACGGCGAGGCCGAGGAGCAGCAGCGTGACGAGCCAGCCCGGGCGAGGCGGCGAGGCACCGAGACGCACCGACACCGGCCTGATGGCCGAGCCCACCAGCAGCCCGAGGGCCACGAGGGCGGCGACGTGGACGGCGGTCGTCCGTCCCTCGGTCATCACAGAAGGATCTCGAGGTCCTCTCGCCGGACGACGCCGGTCGTGTCGACGTCGCCGACGAGGTCGGCCACGAAGCCCTGACCCGGGATCTCGCCCTCGGGGTCGATCTCGAGCCACGGCAGCAGCACGAACGCCCGCTCGTGCGCGCGCGGGTGCGGCAGGGTGAGCGTCTCGTCGTCCGCGACCCGGTCGCCGACGACGACGAGGTCGACGTCGAGGGTGCGCGGGGCGCCCGGCTCGGAGCGCTCGCGGCCGAAGGCGTCCTCGATCGCGTGCGCGCGGTCCAGCAGCGTGTGCACCGTGAGGGTGGTGTCGATGAGGACGACCGCGTTGAGGAACGGTCCGGAGCCCTCAGGGGCCCCGACCGGCTGCGTCTCGTAGACGGAGGAGACGGAGACGACCTGCACCTCGGGCGTGTCCTCGAGCGCGGAGACGGCGCCCTGCAGCCGGTTCAGACGATCCCCGAGGTTGGAGCCGATCGAGATGACGGCCTGGCGGATGGGACGCATCCCGCCCGTCATGGTGTCGGCGTCCAGCACGTAGGGCGTGGGCGATTCGGTCACTGGTGGCTCCGCTCTATCGTCACGCTGACGTCGGAGAACGTCACCGCGATGGGCGCTTGGGGCTTGTGCACGGTCACGCTCGCCCACTCGACGGACGGGCGTGCCAGACACCAGTCCACCATACGGAGCGCAAGCGTCTCAATCAGGTCCACCGGCTCCCCCGTGAGCACCGCGAGCACGTGGTCGGCGACGTCGGCGTAGCTGACGGTGGCCGTCAGGTCGTCGCTGCGACCCGCCGCGCCGAGGTCGAGGCCCAGGCTCACGTCGACGACGAAGGTCTGGCCGAACGCGCGCTCGTGCTCGAGCACGCCGTGGTGCCCGAACGCGGTCACCCCGGTCAGGTCGATGCGGTCGAGTCCCTCCGGACAGGTCATCGGGTGCCTCCTCAGGCCGGGTCGGTCATCCCGGGCTCCTGCGGGGCCTCGGGGTCGATGTCGAGCACGGGCGACGCGTGCCGCGACCAGAACCGCCAGTCGCCGCCGGAGCGGACGAGCACGGACGTGCAGACGGCCTTGCCGCCCGCGAACTGCTCGGGCGACTCGGTGCCCTCGCCCGACAAGATGTTCTCGGTGCAGGTGACGACGGCGAGGTCGGCGTTCGGGCCGAGCGGCCACGCGACCTGGACGTCGGTCAGGAAGAACTGGATGTACTCGACGTTGGCCATCAGCAGCGTCCACGACCTCAGCACCGTCTCGGTGCCCTCCAGCGCCTCGGCGCCGGGGTGCACGCAGGTGACGCTGGGCGAGTCGACCCAGAGCGACGCCATCAGGTCGACGTCGCCGGACTCGATCGCGTCGTAGAACGCGCGGTGCCGCACGAGCACCTCACTCGCCATGGTCGGCGCCGTCCTGCTCACGGGCGACCCGGGCGACGACGCGCACGGCGTCGACCGAGGCGGCGACCTCGTGGACGCGCACCGCCCACGCGCCGTGCAGCGCGGCGAGGGTGGTCAGTGCGAGGGTGGCGGACTCGCGGCCCTCGGTCGGGCGCAGCGTCCCGTCGGGGTCGGCCAGCAGCTCGCCGAGGAAGCGCTTGCGGCTCGCGGCCACGAGCACCGGGTGCCCCAGCCCGACGAACGCGGCGAGGTCGCCGAGCACCGTCCAGTTCTGGGCGCCGGTCTTGGAGAAGCCCAGCCCCGGGTCGACCACGATCCGCTCCGCGTCGACCCCGGCGGCGAGGGCGTCGTCGATCCGGTCGCGCAGCTCGTGCAGCACGTCGGCGACGACGTCGTCGTAGTGCGTGAGGTCCTGCATCCGGTCCGAGTGCCCGCGCCAGTGCATGAGCACGAGGGGCGCGTCGCGCTCGGCCACCAGGGGGACCATGGCGGGGTCGGCACGACCGCCCGAGACGTCGTTGACCAGGGCCGCTCCGGCGTCGAGCGCAGCCTCGGCCACCGCCGCCCGCATCGTGTCCACGGACACGGCGTGCCCCTCCTCGGCGAGGGCACGCACGACCGGGACGACGCGTCGCAGCTCCTCCTCGAGGTCGACGCGCACCGCGCCGGGCCGGGTGGACTCCCCGCCCACGTCGACGACGTCGGCGCCCGCCGCGACCAGCTCGCGGCCGTGCTGCACGGCGCGGGCGGGGTCGAACCAGCGTCCGCCGTCGGAGAAGGAGTCGGGCGTGACGTTGACGACGCCCATGACCCGGCAGCGCCCGATCGGCTCCAGCACGGCGGGGCCGTCCAGGGTGGGGCCGTGCGGGCTCGGGGGCGTCACGGGACGGGCTCCGTCACCGGCGCGTCCCGGCGGTGATCAGGCCCATCGCCTCGGCGCGGGTGGCGGGGTCGCGCAGCTGGCCGCGGACGGCGCTCGTGACCGTGCGCGCCCCCCCCTTGCGGACGCCGCGCATGGCCATGCAGAGGTGCTCGGCCTCGATGACGACGATGACGCCGCGCGGCTCGAGCACGTCGGTCAGCGCGTCGGCGATCTGGGTCGTGAGCCGCTCCTGCACCTGCGGGCGACGGGCGAAGACGTCGACGAGGCGCGCCAGCTTGGACAGCCCGGTCACGAAGCCGTCCGCCCGGGGGATGTAGCCGACGTGGGCGACGCCGGTGAACGGCACGAGGTGGTGCTCGCACATCGACCAGAGCTCGATGTCCTTCACGAGCACCAGCTCGTCGTGGCCGACGTCGAACGTGGCGGTGAGGACCTCGCGCGGGTCCTGGTCGAGGCCGGCGAGGAGCTCGTTGTAGGACCGGGCGACCCGGGCCGGTGTCTCCTTGAGGCCGTCGCGGTCGGGGTCCTCGCCCACCGCGATGAGCAGCTCACGCACTGCTGCCTCGGCCCGCGCCAGATCCACCGTCATGCCAGTTCTCCTGTCGAGGTACCGCGGCCCGGCCGCGCCGGTGCGGTGGGCGCCCGGTGCGCCCGCCCGTCGATCATGCCGTCGCGCCGGTCGGGGCGCACGCTCAGGCGGTGCCGGGACCGACCGGCCCCTGCGGGCCGGGATCGGTGGGCTGGGCCGGGTCGGCCGGCGGGGGCGCGTCGGGGCCGGAGTCGGGTCCGACGACGATGCCGGTGTCGGGCTCGGCGTCCTTGAGGCGCGTGGCCTCGGGAGCCTCCACCGGCGGCCGGTCCGAGGGCTGACGGGTGTCGGAGCCGGTCCAGGCCGGACGGACCTCGCGACGGCGCAGCGGCTCGAAGATCCGAGCAACCTCGGCCTTGTCGAGCGTCTCCTTCTCCATGAGCTCGAGCACGAGGGCGTCGAGGACGTCGCGGTTGTCCTCGAGGATGTCGAAGGCCTCCTGGTGCGCGTGCGCGATGAGGGAGCTGACCTCCTCGTCGACGATCGCGGCGACCCGCTCGGAGTAGTCCCGCGAGTGGCCCATGCCCATGCCGCCGCCGAGGAACGGCTGGCTGTTGTCGCTGCCGAGCTTGATCGCGCCGACGCGCTCGCTCATGCCGTACTGCGTCACCATCGCGCGGGCCAGTCCCGTGGCCTTCTCGATGTCGTTGCCGGCACCGGTGGTCGGGTTGTGGAAGAC
>NZ_LUNF01000225.1:0-5889 GCF_001626145.1 Aeromicrobium sp. REDSEA-S32_B7 | reverse complement strand
GGCCCACGACCCGGCGGCAGAGCGCCAGGCCGATGCCGGTGCCGCCCTCGGCGCGCTCGCCCTGCTCGCCTACCTGGGCGTGCTGACGATGGCGCTGGCCTACGCCCTGCTGTACGCCGGCCTGCGCACCACCTCGGGCTCGGCCGCCACCGTCGCGACCCTGCTCGAGCCCGTCACCGCGGCGGCCGTCGCGGCGGTGCTGCTCGACGAGCGCATCGGCCCGCTCGGGCTGCTCGGCACCGCGCTGGTGCTCGCCGCCGTGGTCGCGGCTGCCGTGCACCGCGCGTTCCCGCAGCTGCTGGCCCGTCGCTGAGCGGCCCCGCCCGCAGGTGGGCGAGACTGGCGTCATGGCGACCATCGAGCTCGACGACGTCACCGTCACCGCCCCGACGGCGGACGGCGAGGTCGTGCTCCTGCGCGACGTCACGGCGCGCCTGACGGAGCGCCGCGTCGTCGTCGTGGGCGCCAACGGCTCGGGCAAGTCGACCCTCGCCCGGCTGGTCAACGGGCTCGTCTCGGCAGCGTCGGGCACGGTCCGCGTGGACGGCCTCGACGTCGCGACCGACGGCCCCGCGGTGCGCCGCCGGGTCGGGTTCGTGTTCACCCAGCCGGCGGCCCAGCTCGTCATGCCGACCGTGCTGGAGGACGTCGCCCTGTCGCTGCGTCGGCACGTGAAGGACAAGCGCGAGCGGGAGGCGCGCGCCCGGGCGGTGCTGGCCGACATCGGGCTCGCCGACCGCGCCGACACCTCCGTGCACGCCCTCTCCGGCGGCCAGCAGCAGCTGCTGGCGATCGCGGGCGTCCTGGCCTGCGAGCCCACGGTCGTGGTCGCCGACGAGCCGACCACCCTGCTCGACCTGCGCAACGCGCGCGCGGTGCAGGAGCGCCTGCTGTCGATGGAGCAGCAGCTGCTGCTCGTCACGCACGACCTCGACCTGGCGCGGCGCTGCGACCGGGCGCTGGTCGTCGAGGACGGCCGCGTGACGTGCGACGACGACCCCGAGCGCGCGGTCGCGCACTACGTCGAGAGTGCACTGTCGTGAGGCGCGCACGGTGAGGAGCCTGCCGCTCGGCCTGCAGGTCCCCGGCGACACCGTCTGGCACCGCCTGCCCACCGGTCGCAAGCCGCTGGGCCTCGTGCTGCTCGGCGTCGGGGTCGTCGCCCTGCAGGGCCCGTGGCTCCCGCTGCTCGCCCTCGCGGCCGCCCTGGGCGTCGCGCTGCACGCTGGCGTGCCTGCGCGCAGCCTGGCGCTCGGTGTCCGACCCCTGCTCGTGCTGCTGGGGGTCGTGGCGGCGCTGCAGACGTGGCAGCGGGGCTGGCCGGTGGCGGTCGAGGTCGTGGCCACCACCCTCACGTTGGTCGTGCTCGCCACGACGTTCACCGCGACGACCCCGACCGACGACCTGCTCGACGCCGTCGTGCGCGCCGCCCGCGTGCTGCGGCCCTTCGGCGTCGACCCCGAGCGTGTCGCGCTGACCTTCTCCCTCGCGATCTCCTCGATCCCCGTGGTGACGACGCTGTTCACGCAGACACGCGAGGCGGCCAAGGCTCGCGGCCTCGAGCGCAGCCCGCGCGCGACCTTGACCCCCTTCGCGGTGCGCACGGTCGCCCACGCGCACGCCGTCGGCGACGCCCTCGCCGCCCGCGGCCTCGGCGACCCCGACTGACCCCCGCCCTTCCCCTCCCTCCGCGTCCCCCTCCCCTCCCCGCGTTTCGTGGACCTGGTGACGGAATCCGGCGCCGAGACCGTCGTCAGGTCCACAGAACGCGGGGAGGGACGGGGCCTACACTCCCCCGCATGGACGACGTCGCGCCCGAGCCCGCTGCCGCGCTGCGGACCCTCGTCGTCGACGACGAGCAGCCGGTGCTCGACGAGCTCGTCTACCTCCTCGAGCGCGACCCGCGGGTCGGTGCGGTGCACACCGCCCGCTCCGGCGCCGAGGCGCTGCGCCGACTGGAGGGCGGCGCCGTCGACCTCCTCTTCCTCGACATCGCCATGCCCGGGCTCTCGGGCATCGACATCGCCCGCGTCGTCGGGCAGTTCCGCACCCCGCCGCGCGTCGTCTTCGTCACCGCGCACGAGGGTCATGCGCTCGAGGCGTTCGAGCTGGGCGCCCTCGACTACCTGCTCAAGCCCATCCGGGAGGAGCGGCTGCGCGAGAGCATCCGGCGCGCGGTCGACCAGGGCGACCCCGCTCCGGAGGCGGACGAGACGATCGCCGTCGAGCTCGGCGGCGTCACCCGCTTCGTCCGGCGGTCCACGGTGACCCACGTGGAGGCCCAGGGCGACTACGTCCGGCTGCACACCGCGGACGGCGCCGGGCACCTGGTCCGCACGCCGCTCACCGGCCTCGTCTCCGACTGGGAGGACGTCGGCTTCGTGCGGATCCACCGCAGCAGCGCCGTGAACCTCGCGCACGTGCGCGAGGTGCGCATGCAGGCGGGCCGCTGCAGCGTGGTGGTGCCGCACGGCGACGGCGTCGTCGAGCTGCAGGTCTCGCGCCGCCACACGCCGACCCTGCGCGACCTGATCCACGAGCGGAGCCGGTGACGTGCCGGAGCGCGCCGACGGGCCCGGCGGTCGCGTCCGGGTCACGAGCCCGCTGACGTCGGCGGTCGCGCCGCACGGGCGTCGCAGCGCACGGCAGGAGATCGACGAGGAGACCGGGGTCGGCGACGTCTACGTGCGCTCGCTCGTGTCGACCCAGCTGCGGTCGGCGCTCGCGGTCGTCGCCGCCCTCGCGCTCGGCCTCGGGAGCCTGCCGCTCGTCTTCGCCCTCGTGCCCGACGTCGCCGACGCCCGCCTCGGAACGGTCCCGCTGCCGTGGCTCCTGCTCGGCGTCGTCGTGTACCCGGCGCTGCTCGCGCTGGGGTGGGTGTACGTCCGACGCTCCGAGCGCGCCGAGGCCGACTTCACCGACCTGGTCGACCCCGGGTCGGTCGAGGACGTGCCCCGGTGAGCACCACCCACGCCGCCGTGGCCGTCGCGCTGGTCTCGCTCACCACCCTCGGCATCGGCGCCTTCGGGTTGCGGGTGAGCCGCACGACCAGCGACTTCTACGTGGCCTCACGGTCGGTGTCGCCGTCGCTCAACAGCTCGGCGATCGGCGGCGAGTACCTGTCGGCCGCCTCGTTCCTCGGCGTGGCGGGGCTCGTGCTCACCTCCGGGCCCGACGTGCTCTGGTACCCGATCGGGTGGACGACCGGCTACCTGCTGCTGCTCGTGCTCGTCGCGGCACCCCTGCGTCGCTCGGGCGCCTACACGATCCCCGACTTCGCGCAGGTGCGGCTCCAGTCGGTCGCGGTGCGCCGGGCGGCCACGCTGCTCGTCGTCGGGGTCGGCTGGCTCTACCTCATGCCGCAGTTCCAGGGCGCCGGCCTGACGCTGCGGTCGGTCTCGGGCAGCCCCGACTGGGTCGGCATGGTGCTCGTGGCCGGCATCGTCGTCGTGAACGTGGTCGCCGGCGGCATGCGCAGCATCACCTTCGTGCAGGCGTTCCAGTACTGGCTCAAGCTCACCGCGCTGCTCGTGCCCGCCGTCTTCCTGCTGCGGGCGTGGGCGCTCGACGGCACGCCCTCGCCGGTGGCGCCCGACGCGTGGTTCGCGCCCTGGAGCACGACCGACGCGCAGGGCCTCTACACGACCTACTCGGTGCTCGTGGCCACCTTCCTCGGCACGATGGGGCTCCCGCACGTGGTGGTGCGGTTCTACACCAACCCCGACGGCCACGCCGCACGCCGCACGACGCTCATCGTTCTGGGCCTCATCGGCGGGTTCTACCTCCTGCCGACGGTCTACGGCGTCCTCGGTCGGGTGTACGCCTCCGACCTGGTGGCGGCCGGCCGCGCCGACACCGTGGTGCTCGAGCTGCCGGCGCGGGTGCTCGGCGGCGGGCTGGGCGACGTGCTCTCCGCCCTGGTCACCGCCGGCGCGTTCGCGGCCTTCCTGTCGACGTCGTCGGGCCTCACCATGGCGATCGCGGGCGTCGTCGGCCAGAGCCTCTCGGCCGGTCCCCTCGCGGGACGCCTCTCCCCCATCTCCTCGCTGCGGCTCGCGGCAGCCGGTTGCGTCCTCGTCCCGCTGGGCCTGGCGCTCGCCGCCGAGCCGATCCCCGTCGCGAGCTCCGTGACCTTCGCGTTCGCGCTCGCGGCGTCGACGTTCTGCCCGTTGCTGGTGCTGGGCATCTGGTGGCGCGGCCTCACCGCACCAGGAGCCCTGGCGGGCATGGCCGGCGGCGGGCTCGCCGCGCTGCTCGCCACGGTGGTCGCCATCTCAGACCGTCCCGGCGGCTGGGTCGGCACCCTCGTCGGCCAGCCCGCGCTGTGGAGCGTGCCCCTCGGCTTCGGGCTCATGGTGGGCGTCTCCCTGCTGACCCGCTCGCGCGTCCCCACCACGGTGGCGCGGACGATGGTGCGCCTGCACACCCCCGAGCGCGTCGACGTCCGCCGCTGACGGTTGACCACGGCGCCGCTCGTCGCGCCGCACCCACCGTTCGTCGAGGGCAGCGCGCCGCACGGCGCAGGCAGCGGCACCCCGAGCGCACCACCGGGGTTGTGACCTGGCGCACAGTGGACGGCGCTTCTAGCGTCCTGCGGTGGGACGCGCGTCACACCCGGTGCGCGCCGGTCCCGAGAAGCGAGGTGTCCCCCGTGGCCGAGAAGCTCACGCCCGAGGTCCATGCGGCCTACGAGCGCATCCACGACTCCGAGGAGTTCACACAGCTCCGCAACAACTACCTGAGGTTCGTCGTCCCGATGACGGTCGGCTTCATGCTCTGGTACCTCCTGTACGTCGTGTGCTCGAACTGGGCGCCCGGCCTGATGGGCACCCAGGTGTTCGGGACGATCAACGTGGCCCTGCTGTTCGGGCTGCTGCAGTTCGTCACGACCTTCGGCATCGCCTGGGTCTACGCGCGCTACTCCGCGCGGGCGATGGACCCGATCGCCGCCGACCTCCTCGACGACTTCGAGCGGGAGGTCGGACGATGAACCGACCCGACGCGCTCCTCGCGGCCTCCGACTCCGGCAACCACCAGGCCCTCACCGGCACGCTGTTCGTCCTCGTCGTGCTCCTGACCGTCGGCATCACCTTCTGGGCGAGCCGCAACACCAAGACAGCCGCCGACTACTACGCGGGTGGCCGCTCGTTCAGCGGCTTCCAGAACGGCTTCGCCATCGGCGGCGACTACATGTCGGCGGCGTCGTTCCTCGGCATCTCCGGCGCGATCGCGCTGTCCGGCTACGACGGCTTCCTGTACTCGATCGGGTTCCTCGTGGCCTGGCTGGTGGCCCTGCTGCTCATCGCCGAGCTGCTGCGCAACTCCGGACGGTTCACGATGGCCGACCAGCTCGCCTACCGCATGCGCCAGACGCCCGTGCGCACCGCCGCCGCGACGTCGACCATCGTGGTCTCGATCTTCTACCTGCTGGCGCAGATGGTCGGCGCGGGTGCCCTCGTGGCCCTGCTGCTCGGCGTCGACTCCGCCGCGGCGAAGAACCTGACGATCGCCGGCGTCGGCGTGCTGATGATCGTGTACGTCGTCTTCGGCGGCATGAAGGGCACCACGTGGGTGCAGATCGTCAAGGCCGTGCTGCTGATGTTCGGCACGATCCTCATCTCCGCGCTCGTCCTGGCGAAGTTCGACTTCAACCTCTCCGACCTGCTCGGGACGGCCGCCGAGAACAGCGGCCAGGGCAGCGCCTTCCTCGAGCCCGGTCTCAAGTACGGCGTGAGCCTCACGAGCAAGATCGACTTCGTCTCGCTCGGCATCGCCCTCGTGCTGGGCACCGCCGGCCTGCCGCACGTGATCGTGCGCTTCTACACCGCCAAGAGCGTGCGCGCCGCCCGCTACTCGGCGCTGTGGGCGATCTTCTTCATCGCGCTGCTC
>NZ_LUNF01000224.1:0-3355 GCF_001626145.1 Aeromicrobium sp. REDSEA-S32_B7 | reverse complement strand
CCGCGTGGCTCTCGAGGTAGGCGGCGCGCAGCCCCTCGCGGGCACGGTAGGCAAGGGCGGAGACGGCGTTCGGGCTCATGCCGAGCAGCGGGGCGACGGCAGCGGGCTTCTGGCCCTCGACCTCGACGTGCCAGAGGACGAGCTGCCACCGCTCGGGAAGGGACGCGAACGCGCGGGCCGCCGCGTCGTTCTCGAACGCGATGCTCACCGCGTCCTCGAAGGGCACGCCACGGTCGAGCACGGCGTCGTCGTCGGTCGGCCGGGTGCGGGAGGTCGCACGGACCCGGTCGACGTGCAGACGCCGCACCGAGGTCAGGAGGTAGGCGCGGAACGCCTCGTCGGGCCCGCGGCCGTCCTGCAGCACAGCGAGGACCTTGAGGAAGGCCTCGGAGACGAGGTCGTCGGCCTCGCCGGTCGTGAGGAGCTGGCGGGCGAGACGCGTCGCCGCCTGCACGTGACGCTGGAAGAGGACGGCGTAGGCGCTCGTGTCACCGGCGCGCACGGCGCGGATGAGCTCCGCGTCGCTGCTGTCCAGCGTCGTGGCCTGCGCGTCCCGCACGATCGTCTCCCTCGTCCAAGCTCCCGAGGTGTCCAACGAGCGAGCGGCCTCGACGTCACGACCGGCGGGACGGCTCGGAAAAAAAGTCGTCGGTACCGCGTCATGGAACGTCGGCCCATCCGTTCCTCCTGCGACCGACACGAGAGGGGGACCGACATGGAGGACACGCGACGCGCGGTAGCGCTGCTCGCCGACGCCGTCCGTGACGGTCGGACCGACGTCGAGGACGTTGCACACGTGGTGGGAGCGAGTGCAGCGCTCGACGGGTCCCCTCTCGACGAGGTGATCGACCTCGTCGAGGAGGCCTTCGACGGCGCCCCACGGCACGTGGCCGTGCGGGCGGCGTGCCTCGGGTGGGCCGAACGTGCCGTGGCACGGGTGCACGAGGCAGGCTGCGAGGACCCGTTGACGTCGTTGTCGACGGTCCCGCACCTGCACAGCAGGTTGGGTGACGTGTACCGCGCCGCCGCTGTCGAGGAGCAGCGCGCAGGCGACGGGCACGTGCTCGTGGTGGTCGACGTCGGCGTCGGACGGGCGAGGTCCTCGCTCGAGACGTCGGTGCGGGCCATCGAGGTGGGCCAGGTGCTCAGGTCGGTGTACCCGGGCGGCGAGACCGTCGCCCGGGTGGGACCGGGGCGCTTCGTGGTGGTGTCGGCGAGGGAGCGCGCCGATGCCACGACCCTCGCGCTCGTCGGTGTGCTTCTCGGGCGCACGCCGGCGGGTGGCGCGGCACCTCGGCTGTGGGTGGAGGAGCTTCCGCCCACGGCCGAGGACCTGCCGGGCCTGCTCCACGCGCTGTCGTCCTGACCGGCGGGGACGGGCCCCGCGTCGCTGAGACGCTGATGTCGGTGCACTGTGGGAGGCTCGGACCATGTGCGGCAGGTACGCGACCACCCGGACGTCCGCCGAGCTCGACGACGCGTTCGCGGCCGGTCTCGGCGACGGCGTCGAGCTGCCCGCGCCCGACTGGAACGTGGCGCCCACCAAGCAGGCGCCGCTGGTCGTGGGGCGCCGGCGCGACGACGCCGACGAGGCGGCCCCGCCGCGGCGCGAGCTGCACGCCGCCACGTGGGGACTCGTGCCCAGCTGGGCGAAGGACCGCTCGATCGGCAACCGGATGATCAACGCGCGGTCCGAGACGGTGGCCGAGAAGCCGGCGTTCCGTTCGGCGTTCGCGCGACGTCGGGCGATCGTGCCCGCCGACGGCTACTACGAGTGGTACGCGGGGGAGGGCCCAAAGGCGCCGAAGCAGCCGTTCTACATCACGGCGGCCGGCGACGGCGACGCCCGCGACGTGCTCGCCCTGGCGGGTCTGTACGAGTTCTGGCGCCCCGGCCGGCGAGCTCCTCGACCTGCTGGTCCCGGCCACGCCGGGCCGGCTCGAGGCGTGGCCCGTCAGCACCCAGGTGAACAACGTGCGCCACAACGGTCCGGAGCTCGTGGAGCCGCTGCCGGCCGAGTGAGGCGGGGCTGCTGCGTGGGCCCTCGGAATAGGGCGAGGGTGGGCACCGTTGTGATGCGTGTAAGGAGGCCGACATGCTCGCGTGCCCTGAGCGCACCACCACCAGCCCCCCGTCCTTGTCCGTCGACGTCGTCGCCCCAGGCGACCGTCGGACCGCGGGAGTAGGCTGGAGCACGATGACCGACACCCCAGAACGTTCCGCCAGGACCACGGAGGGCAGCCCCTCGGAGGGCACCGCGTCCGACCCGTCCGTCGACCTGCTCGCCGACGTGGTCGACTACAGCGACGTCGACGTCGCGACCGAGACGCCTGAGCAGCGCCAGGTCCGCTTCGAGGCCGAGGCGATGCCGTTCCTGAACCAGCTCTACTCGGCCGGTCTGCGCATGACGCGCAACCCGCAGGACGCCGAGGACCTCGTGCAGGAGACCTACGCGAAGGCGTTCAGCGCGTTCCACCAGTACAAGCCGGGCACGAACCTCAAGGCGTGGCTGTACCGGATCCTCACGAACACCTACATCAACTCCTACCGCAAGAAGCAGCGTCAGCCGCAGCAGGTCACCGACGAGATCGAGGACTGGCAGATCGCGGCGGCCGAGGCGCACTCGTCCTCGGGCCTGAAGTCCGCGGAGATGGAGGCGCTCGAGCGGCTGCCCGACAGCGACGTCAAGGACGCGCTGCAGGCGCTGCCCGAGGACTTCCGCTACGCGGTGTACCTGGCTGACGTCGAGGGCTTCCCGTACAAGGAGATCGCGGAGATCATGGGCACGCCCATCGGCACCGTGATGTCCCGTCTGCACCGTGGTCGACGTCAGTTGCGCGAGCTGCTGGCCGACTACGCCCGTGACCGCGGCATGGCCGTGGCGAGCGGGGTGAGCGACCAGTGAGCGCAGAGCCCACCGCCACCGGAGGCTGCGACGGCCCCGACTGCTCCAAGGCCCTCGAGAACCTCTACCTGTTCCTCGACTCGGAGATCGACAGCGCGAGCTGCGACGAGATCCAGGCGCACATCGACGACTGCAGCCAGTGCCTGACCGAGTACGACCTTGAGCGTCTCGTGAAGGCGCTCGTGCACCGCTCCTGCAGCGAGGTCGCCCCCGAGCCGCTGCGCGACAAGGTGCTCCTCTCGATCCGGGCCGTGCAGGTCCAGATCACCGAGTACCGCACCTCCTGACCCACCCACCGCCGCCCCTCCCCGTGCTCGGGGAGGGGCGTCGGGGCGTCTCCTGCGGCTGCGTGGGTGCGGGTTCGTGCTCGACCTGCGGCTGCGCTGGCGCGGCTTCTCGCTCGGGTGGGGCTGCGCTGGCGCGGCTTCGGCTCGTCCTGCGCTCCGAAAG
>NZ_LUNF01000223.1:0-3523 GCF_001626145.1 Aeromicrobium sp. REDSEA-S32_B7 | reverse complement strand
CGTGGCTCGTCGCTGGCGCTCCTCGCACCTCGACCAGCGAGAGTGGGTGCTCCTCGCACCTCGTCCAGCGACTGGCGTCAGCGGAAGCGGGCCCTCTTCGGCAGGTACGGCGCGACACCGCGCTCGCCCACGTGGACCCGCAGCACCGCGTGGTGCGAGGCGTCGCCCTGGATCGCGGACTGGTTGGCGACCAGCACCGTCTTGCCGAGGAACGTCGCGTTGCACGGGGAGTCGAAGGGGATCTCCGAGCCGTTCTCGCCGGTGAGCGGGACGGCGGGGAAGGAGTCGACCTCCTCGCCGGTGGCCGGGTCGATCTCGGCGATCCGGTTGGTGAGGCCGACCATCGCGACGTACACGTGCCCGCTGCGCCGCCCGATGCCGAAGCCGTCGGGCAGGTCGGTGGGCTGGCTGGTCCACACGACCTCGACGTCGCCGGGGGCGCGGCCCTCGAGGGGGACCCGCAGCAGCGCGCCGTTGGTGGGCAGCGCGTCGCCGGTCGACAGGGTCTGCTGGGTCAGCAGGAAGGCGCGGCCCTCGGGCAGGTAGCGGATGCCGGTGGTGCCGAAGCCCAGGACGCCATCGAGCGCCGGGTCGCGCAGCCACTCGGTGACCTTGCCCCGCCGGGTCACGCGGTGGACGACCCCGTCGCCGTAGTCGGTGACGTAGAGCCCGCCGGGGGCCCAGGTCGCGTAGTTGGGCACCGAGCCCTCGGGCAGCGTGGCGACGGTGCGCCAGCGGCCCGTGGTCACGTCCAGCGTCAGGATCCGCGACGTGGTCGTGTCCAGCACGACCAGGCGACCCGACCGGGTCTGCGCGGCCACCTGCACGCCGTGCTCGCCGCCCTCGAGGTCCTGACCGGGCACGGCCCAGGAGCGCAGCAGGGTGCCGGACCGGGTCCACTCGAAGACCTTGGACGGCTGGCCGTCGGGGGCTGCGTAGGTGCCGGCGTACACCCGCTTGTTGGTGTGGACGTGGACGTACGCCGGGGCGCCGGGTGAGGGGACCCGGGCGAACACCGTGGTGGTCCACTTCTGCCGCCTCACAGTCGCTCCCCGACCTCGATCGCGGCACGCTGGCCGGCGCGGACGGCGCCGTCCATGTAGCCCGACCAGTACGTCGAGGTCTCGGTGCCCGCCCAGTGCACGCGACCGAACACCTGGCGGATCGCCGGGCCGAAGTCGGTCAGGGTGCCGGGTGCGTGGAAGGCGGTGGGCCCGCCGCCGGTCCACCGCTCCTTGGTCCAGTCCTGCTCGGTGTACTCGATCGGCTTGAGTGCCTTCTCGCCGAACATCGCCGCGAAGCCCTCGAGGACGGCCCTACGGCGCTCCTTGCGGGATAGCGGGCCGTACGTGCGCCAGGTCGAGCCGCCGACGAAGGCCAGCAGCACGCCCGGGTCACCGGAGGCGGGGGAGTTGTCGAAGACCGCGCGGGCGGCGCCGGCGTCGTTGATGCCGAAACCGTTGAGCCCGTCCTCGCGCCAGAACGGCGTCTCGTAGACGGCGTCGCACTTCATCAGCTGACCCATGTCCATGTGCCGCAGCAGCTGGGTGCGGCGCACCGGCAGTCGGGGGAACCAGTCGATGTCGAGGACCATCGGCGGCGGGCAGGCGACCACGACGCGCTTGGCGCGGACCGTGCCGCGCTTCGTGCGCACGACCACGCGCCCGTCCTTCTGCTCGATGCGCTTCACGGCGGCGTCGAGCGCCACCGCGTCGCCGAGCTTGCGGGCCAGGCGCAGCGGGATGAGCTGGGAGCCGCCGATGATCCGGCTCTCCTGGGCTCCGCCCGCGGTGTCGGAGTTGCGGGAGAAGGTGCCGACGTTGGTCTCGTTGCCCGAGCAGGCGATGTACCACAGCACGAACAGCAGCGAGAGCTCGTCGGGGTCGGCGCCGAAGCCGGGCTGGGTCCAGGACTTGATGAGGTTGCCGACGCCGCTGGAGTTGAGCGCGTTACGCCGGATGAACTCACCCAGGCTCATGCCGTCCCACTCCAGGGCGCTGGGGTGCGACCAGGGTGCGCTGACGTCGATCTCGGCGGCCATCGAGTCCATCCGGGTCAGCAGGATCGCGGCGTCGGGGAGGATCGTGGGGTCCGGCGGGACGGTGCCGGAGTACTCCTGGCGGCCGGTCAGCGAGGAGATGTAGACGCTGTTGCCCTCGTTGTACTCCAGGAAGGTGCGGACCTTCAGCTCCTTCGCGAGCGCGAGGATGTGGTCCTGGGTGGGGCCGACGAACGCGCCGCCGGCCTCGATCACCCCACCGGAGCGGAGCCGGTGGTTGAGCACCCGACCCCCGACGCGATCGCGCGCCTCCACGCACAGCACGTCCAGGCCCTGCTCGAGCAGCTCCCGGGTGGCGACGAGGCCGGAGATGCCGGCGCCGACGACCACGACGTCGACCTTCCGGGGCAGGCGCCCCTGGCGGCCTCCGCCCCCGCCGCCCGAGCGGGCGTCGGCCGCGCCCGCGGAGAGCAGCAGCCCCCCGGTCGCGGCGGCGGTGCCGGCCGCGCCGGTGGTGAGCAGGTGACGACGCGACAGGGCAGCGTGCGAGGCGCCGTGCGAGGGTGTGGGGGAGTGCTGGGCCTGGGTCATGGCGCTCCGATCGTGGAAACGTGAACATGTGTCAGTTTCAGGATCGGTACCCTACACTCCGACACATGCCGGTGGAACGAGCTGAGACGCAGATCGCTGTGCCGACCGCGCGTCCCTCCGAGGCGTCCAACGAGACCGCCCCCGACCCGGTCACGGGTGCCGTGCGTCGCGTCCCCAGCCAGCAGCGCAGCCGCAAGCGCGTGGAGGCCATCCTCGACGCCGCCGAGCGGCTGGTCCTCGCCGACGGGGTCGAGTCGCTCACCACGAGGGCCATCGCCTCGGAGGCGGAGGTGCCGGTCGCCTCGCTCTACCAGTACTTCGGGGACAAGGAGGCCGTCCTCCTCGCGCTCGCCGGGCGCGACATGGAGGAGATGGACGCCCAGGTCGCCGAGGACATCGCGACCCTCCCCGTGCTGAGCGTCGCCACCGTCGTGCGCGCCTCGATGCAGGCCTTCGTGACCGTCTACCGTCGCCGGCCCGCGTTCGTCGAGATCTACCTCCGGGGTCGCACCAACGTCGCCGTCGCACGGTTCGGACGCGCTCACAACGTGCGGGTCGCCGACATGCTGCGCAGCTTCGCCCTCGAGCGCGGCCTGTGCCGCGAGGACCTCACGCTCGACGCGGCCACCCTCGCCGTGGAGGTCGGCGACCGGGTCTTCCAGCTGGCCTACGAGAACACCCCCGACGGCGACGCCGCCCTGGTCGAGGAGGGCATCACGATGATGACCGCCTACCTCGAGCGCTACGCCACCGACGCCGGCCTGGCAGGCGTCCCCGCGTGAGCGACCGCCCCAGCCTGCGCGAGGAGCTCGCCGCCGCGGCCCGACGGGTCGCCGACGAGGGACTGGTCGTCGGCACCGGAGGCAACCTGTCGGTCCGCGACGGCGACGACGTCCTGGTCACCGCCTCCGGGGTGGACCTGGCGCGCTGCAC
>NZ_LUNF01000222.1:0-5966 GCF_001626145.1 Aeromicrobium sp. REDSEA-S32_B7 | reverse complement strand
CTCGTCGACCGCGTTCGCGGCGTCCAGCAGCTCCTGGCTGAAGACCAGCTGGCCACGCACGGCGCCCGCCGTGAAGCCGGCGGTGTGCGTGTCCGCGGAGAACCCGGCCGGGTTCGCCTCGAGCTGCGCGAGGGTGAAGCCGGTGCCGGTGTCGGTGCCGTTGGGTGCGAGACCCGTGGTGAACGGACCCTCCGAGCAGCCGGTGCTGGTGCGCACCGTCGCCGTCGGGTCGTCAGCGGGCGTCGGGTTCGGGAAGGCGATCCGCGGCGGGCCGTTGACGCCCGCGCCGGTCTCGTGGATGTGCGTCGCGGTCTTGGCGGGGCTCTGGTACGGCGTCACCACGTTGTTCAGCGTGATGTTCCAGCAGATGACCTCCTCGTCGGAGTTCACGAGGAACTCGAAGCGACCCGTCGCGCCCGGCTGGCCGACGCCCACGGTGCCGTCGGTGCCGACGACCTGCTGGGGCGTCGCGTCGACGACGAAGGCGCTCGTGAAGCTCTCCGGCGGGTCGACGGGGTCGGGGGTGTCGGCCGAGGCGGTCGACCCGAGGGCGCCCAGGGTCAGGGTCGCGGTGGTCGCGAGGACTCCCGCTCCGGTCCATCGGGTGGCGCGCTTCACGGTCATGGTGGTCCCTTCGTCGTGAGGCGCCGGACGACGCCCGCTCGCGGGGTGTACGTCGGTCGACGACGTCGCGTTCACGGCGTGCACCGGGTTTCTTCTCCCCGCGTCTCGGTGAACGACGACGGCGCGGTGGGCGTAGACCTCGGCATGGGCGCGACGTCGGTGATCGATCTGCCGAGTCGTCCTCGCGTGGCTACGGTGGTGCGGACCCGAGCGCGAGAGGACGGCCGGATGGATCCTCGCGGGTTCGACGTACGTGCTGCGTACGCCGCTCACGGCCACGACCTCCTGGGCTTCATGGTCAACGCTGTGCGCGACCGCGGCCTCGCGGAGGAGTGCGTCCAGGAGACGTTCACGCGGGCCTGGCAGGCGCGCGAGCGCTACGACCCGGCGCGCGCCTCGCAGCGCACCTGGCTGTTCGCCATCGCCCGCAACGTCGTCGTCGACGCCGTGCGGGCGCGGGCCCGCCGGCCCGCGCCGGCGTCGGGGGAGCAGACCGAGGAGTCCGCGACCCGTGACGCTGACCTTGCGCGCCTCCTCGACCACGTGACGCTGGTGTGGGCCCTGGCCCAGCTGAGCGAGGCCCACCGCCGTGTCGTCGTGGCCGTGCGGCTGGAGGGCTTCGGCTACGAGGAGCTCGCGGAACGTGACGGCGTGCCGGTCGCGACCCTGCGCTCCCGCATGTTCCACGCGCTGCGAGCCCTGCGTGCGATCCTCGACGAGGGAGAGGAGAGTCCATGAGTACGTCGCACCGCCGTGAGCAGCTGCTGGCCGCTGCTGCCACGGGCACCCTCGGCGCCGACGAGCAGGCCGAGCTCGACGCCCTGCTGCGCGAGGACCCGCAGGCGCGGGAGGAGCTCGAGGCACTGCGCGACGACGCCCGACGTCTCGACGCCTGGCACGCGCCCGCGGGGGAGGGCTGGCTGGCGGCCGAGCCGTCCGCCGCGCTCGACGCGCGCGTGGCGTCCGTGGCCGGCCCGGGCCCGTCGGGGTCCGACCACGACGGGCGACGGAGCATGGGAGGGGCCCGGCGAGGGCGCCTGGTGCTCGCCGCGGCGCTGCTGGTGCTGGCCGGTTCCGGCGCGACGCTCGCCGTCCAGTCCCTCACGAGCGAGCGTCCGGTGCAGGGCCCGCCCGGCACCCTCGGTGCCGTCGAGACGCTCGCGCCGGTGCGCGGCGACAGTCGTGAGCCCGCCGACGTGCAGGCGGCGTTCGTCGCGCACACCTGGGGGACCGAGGCCGTGCTCGACGTCCGGCGCACGCGCCCGGGCGCTGCCTACGAGGTCTACGTCGTCGACGAGTCCGGCCGCGAGGTCGAGGCCGGCGGGTTCCTCGGCTCGCGGGTCGAGGTGCACTGCCGCGTCAACGCCGCGGTCGCGCGCCAGGACGTCTCGGGGCTGAGGATCGTCGACGCCCGGGGTGCGACGGTCGCCCTCGCGCGGGCCCCTCGCGTCTGACGGTTGCGAGGTTCATCGACGTGTCATCTTCGTCTGTCATCATCCGGCCGGAGCCCTGACGAGAGCAAGGAGCGAGATGGCCAAGGTCACGTCGTCCGACGACACCACCCCCGCCGTGGGCAAGGCCGGTGTCGAGAAGTCCGGCAAGAACGCCGGGAAGAAGTCGAAGAAGGCGAAGAAGGCGAAGCAGGCCCTCTCCGAGGCCGAGGAGCAGCTTGCGAAGGCGCTCAAGCAGGTCGAGAAGCTGCGGTCGACGGTCGAGCTGCTCGAGGGCAAGCTGGAGAAGTCGAAGGCGAAGTCCCAGCAGTGGAAGACCGAGGCGCGTCAGGAGCGCACCAAGGTGGCCAAGCTCGAGGCGAAGCTGCGACGGGCCAAGCGGGACGCGCCCGTCGACCGACAGCCGCCGGCCGAGCGCGGCGACCTGCCGGTGGACGACCCGTCGGTGCCGGACGCGTCGTGGACCGTCGTGCGGCTGCGGGCCGCGGCCCGTGAGAAGCAGCTCCCGGGCGTCTCGCGCATGAGCAAGGCGGCCCTGCTCGACGCCCTGCGGTCCTGACCCGGCTCTTCGACGCGGGCTGGCGACCAGGAGGCGTCAGCCCGCGCGACGCAGGCTCTGGCTCAGCCGCTCCGCCGCGGCGGCGACCGCCGGCGCGTGCATGCGTCCGGGCTGCCGGGTGAGGCGCTCGAGCGGACCCGACACCGACACGGCCGCCACGACCTTGCCGGAGGGGGAGCGCACGGGGGCCGAGACCGAGCCGACGCCCGGCTCGCGCTCTCCGACGCTCTGGGCCCAGCCGCGTCGGCGCACGGCCGACAGCTCCGCGGCGGAGAACGTCGCCTTGAGCAGGCCCTTGTTCATCCGCTCGGGGTCCTCCCAGGCGAGCAGGATCTGCGCGGCGGACCCGGCGGCCATGGTGAGCTGGCCGCCGACGGGGATCGAGTCGCGCAGGCCGGTGGGCCGGTCGGCCGCGGCGACGCACACACGGAAGTCGCCCTGACGGCGGTACAGCTGGGCCGACTCGCCGGTGATGTCGCGCAGTCGGGCGAGCACCGGGCCGGCGGCTGCCAGCAGCCGGTCCTCACCGGCCGCGGCGGCGAGCTCGCCGAGGCGCGGGCCGAGCACGAAGCGACCCTGCATGTCGCGGGAGACCAGGCGGTGGTGCTCCAGCGCCACGGCGAGGCGGTGCGCGGTCGGACGGGCGAGCCCGGTGGCGGCGACGAGACCGGCCAGGGTGGCGGGGCCCGGCTCGAGGGCGGAGAGCACGAGGGCTGCCTTGTCGAGCACTCCCACACCGCTGGCGTTGTCCATGCCTTGATACTGCCGTATCGCATGGTGAGACGCAAGTGTTATGCTCTCCAGGCGCCGCAGGACGGGCGCACCACGGACCTGGAGACCACGTCAGAGGAGAGATGATCGCGATGGGCAGGACGCTCGCGGAGAAGATCTGGGACGACCACGTCGTCCGCACGGCAGACGGTGAGCCCGACCTCCTCTACATCGACCTCCACCTCATCCACGAGGTCACGAGCCCCCAGGCCTTCGACGGTCTGCGCCTCTCCGGCCGCCCCGTACGTCGTCCCGACCTGACGCTCGCGACCGAGGACCACAACATCCCGACGACGGACCTCGACAAGCCGATCGCCGACCCGGTCTCGCGCACGCAGGTCGAGACGCTGCGTCGCAACGCCGAGGAGTTCGGCGTGCGGCTGCACCCGATGGGCGACATCGACCAGGGCATCGTCCACGTCGTCGGCCCGCAGCTGGGTCTCACCCAGCCGGGCATGACGATCGTCTGCGGCGACTCGCACACGTCGACGCACGGTGCGTTCGGCTCGATCGCCTTCGGCATCGGCACCAGCGAGGTCGAGCACGTGCTGGCCACGCAGTCGCTGTCGCAGGCCAAGCCGAAGATGATGGCGGTGGAGGTCGAGGGCACGCTGCCCGAGGGCTCGACCGCCAAGGACCTGATCCTGGCGCTCATCACGCAGGAGACCACGGGCGGCGGTCAGGGCTACATCGTCGAGTACCGCGGCGAGGCCATCCGCGCGCTCTCCATGGAGGAGCGCATGACGATCTGCAACATGAGCATCGAGTGGGGTGCCAAGGCCGGTCTGATCGCCCCCGACGAGACGACCTTCGCGTACATCCAGGGCCGTCCGCACGCCCCGCAGGGCGAGGCGTGGGACGAGGCCGTGGCCTACTGGCGCGACCTGGTCACCGACGACGACGCCCACTTCGACAAGGTGGTGCGCCTCGACGCCTCGCAGGTCACCCCGTTCGTCACGTGGGGCACGAACCCGGGCCAGGGCGCACCGCTGTCGGCGACCGTTCCCGACCCCGAGAGCTTCGAGGACCCGATCGAGCGTGAGGCCGCCGCCAACGCGCTCGCCTACATGGGGCTGGAGGCCGGCACGCCGCTGCGCGACATCGCCGTCGACACCGTGTTCGTCGGCTCGTGCACCAACGGTCGCATCTCCGACCTGCGTCGAGCGGCCGAGCTGATCAAGGGCCACAAGGTCGCCGACGGCACCCGCATGCTCGTGGTGCCCGGGTCCGTCCGGGTCCGCCTGCAGGCGCAGGAGGAGGGCCTCGACCAGGTGTTCACCGAGGCCGGTGCCGAGTGGCGGGGCGCAGGCTGCTCCATGTGCCTCGGCATGAACCCCGACCAGCTCACGCCGGGCGAGCGCAGTGCCTCGACGTCGAACCGCAACTTCGAGGGCCGCCAGGGCAAGGGCGGCCGGACGCACCTCGTCTCGCCCGACGTCGCGGTCGCCACGGCCGTCCTCGGCCACCTGGCCAGCCCCGCCGACCTCGAGCCCGTCCGCGCGACCGCAGGAGTCTGACCATGGAGAAGTTCACCTCGCACACCGGCGTCGGCGCGCCCCTGCGTCGCAGCAACGTCGACACCGACCAGATCATCCCCGCCGTCTACCTGAAGCGGGTCACCCGCACGGGCTTCGAGGACGGGCTGTTCGCGGCCTGGCGCAACGACCCCGACTTCGTGCTCAACCGCGAGCCCTACCAGCACGCGACCGTCCTGGTCGCCGGCCCCGACTTCGGTACCGGCTCGTCGCGCGAGCACGCCGTGTGGGCGCTGCAGAACTACGGCTTCAAGGCCGTCATCAGCTCGCGGTTCGGCGACATCTTCCGCGGCAACTCGGGCAAGGCGGGTCTGCTGGCCGCGCAGGTCGACGAGAAGGTCGTGCAGCGGCTCTGGGACCTCCTCGAGGAGGAGCCCGGCGCCCAGGTCACCGTCGACCTCGAGTCGCGCACGGTGCGGGCCGGCGAGGGTCCCGATGCGATCGTCGACTCGTTCACGATCGACGACTACACCCGCTGGCGCCTGCTCGAGGGTCTCGACGACATCGCCATCACGCTGTCGCACGACGACGACATCGCGTCCTACGAGCAGCGTCGACCGGCCTTCAAGCCGGCCACGCTCTGACCCACGCGCGCACGTCCGAGCGGCGAGGCGCGGAGATGGCGGCGGCTGGCGCGGTGGTGCGCCGAGCACCCCGAGAGCGCCTGACGGCTCGACACGTGCCGCCCGTCACGTCGCACGGTGACCGCACGTCATAGGGTCGGGCCCATGGATCGTCCCCGGGCACAGCTGCCGCGAGCGACCCGGTGGATCGTGCGGATCCTGCGGCCGTTCCTCATGGTCGTCACCCGGCGCGACTGGCGGGGTGTCGAGAAGCTGCCGCGCGACGGCGGCTACGTGATCGCTCCGAACCACATCTCGCACCTCGACCCCATCCTCATCAGTCACTTCATGGTCGACCAGGGGGTGGCGCCGCGCTTCCTCGCGAAGGACACGCTGTTCTCGGTCAAGGGCCTCGGACCGCTGCTCGCCGGTGCGGAGCAGATTCCCGTACACCGCAGCACCG
>NZ_LUNF01000221.1:0-23038 GCF_001626145.1 Aeromicrobium sp. REDSEA-S32_B7 | reverse complement strand
GTCCTACGTCAAGCCCGCGTTCCAGTTCGGCGTGTTCTTCGTGGTCATGGGCCTGTTCCTCGGGCTCAACCGCGGCGTCGACAACTTCGCCGTGTACCTCTTCAGCGGCATCGTCGTCATCAACTTCTTCAACGAGGGCTTCGGCAACGCCACGCGCTCGATCCTGGAGAACGGCGCCCTGGTGCAGAAGATCTACCTGCCGCGCGAGCTGTTCCCGATCGCCGCGATCATCGTGGCCTTCGTGCACTTCGTGCCCCAGGCCGTGATCCTGCTCATCGCTTGCCTCTTCCTCGGTTGGACGCCGTCGGTCAGCGGCGTGCTGGCCATCGCGCTCGGGCTGGTCATCATCGCCGCGCTGTCGCTCGGGCTCGGGATGCTGTTCGGCGCCGTCAACGTGTCCTTCCGTGACGCGCAGAACGTGGTCGAGCTGATCCAGATGCTCTCCACCTGGGCCGCGCCGGTGCTCTACACGTGGCAGTTCGTGCGCGACGCCGTGCCGCGCTGGCTCTTCGACCTCTACATGGCCAACCCGCTGACGGCCGCCGTCGAGCTGTTCCACGCCGGCATGTGGTTCCCGACCTCCGACGGGAAGATCCCGCACCCCGAGCACCTCTGGACCAACGCGTTCATCGCGCTCGGCATCTGCGTCGTCTTCCTCGTCATCGGCCAGATGGTCTTCCGCCGCTTCGAGCGCCGATTCGCCCAGGAGCTGTGATGTCCCAGGAGACGACGTCGTCCATGCCCGGCGACACCGCCGTGCAGGCCCGCCCCAGCATCATCGTCGACCACGTCAGCAAGCAGTTCCTGCTGCGTCGGGCGCACGCCTTCAAGGAGGCGTTCGTCGGCTGGGTGCGTGGCAAGGACGTCTCGAGCGAGAAGTTCCTCGCCCTCGACGACGTCTCGTTCACCATCCACGAGGGCGAGTCCGTCGCGCTGCTCGGCTTCAACGGCTCGGGCAAGTCGACCATGCTCAAGCTCATCTCCGGCGTCATGGAGCCCGACGACGGGTCGGTGCTGGTGCGCGGACGCCTCGCCGGGCTCATCGAGGTCGGCGCGGGCTTCCACCCCGACCTCACCGGGCGCGAGAACGTGTACCTGAACGCCGCGATCCTCGGCATGCAGAAGGACGAGATCGACGCCCGCTACGACGACATCATCGCGTTCAGCGAGGTCGAGCGGTTCATCGACCAGGAGGTCAAGCACTACTCCTCGGGCATGTTCATGCGCCTGGCGTTCTCGGTGGCCATCCACTGCGAGCTCGACATCCTGCTCGTCGACGAGGTCCTGTCGGTCGGTGACGCACCGTTCCAGGCCAAGTGCCGCGCCAAGATCGAGGAGCTCTCGCGCGAGGGCAAGACGATGGTCATCGTCAGCCACGACCAGGAGATGGTGCGCCAGGTGTGCGACCGCGGCATCGTCATCCGCCAGGGCAAGCAGGTCTACGACGGGCCGATCGAGCCCGCCATCGACGCCATGATGGCCTGACCTGCCGCTGGGCGGGCCGGTGCTCGGGCGTGGCCCGAGCGGCGCTCAGTCGTGGTGCAGCCCGCGCGGGCTGACGTGCACCTCGTCGGGACGGTGCGGGTCGAGCAGCCGCTCGTCGGCGTACTGCACCAGCTTGATGCGCTCCATGGCGTCCTCGAGCAGCACCCGGTTCGTCCGCAGCATGTCGGAGATGACCAGCAGTGCCACGCACAGCAGGGCGGCGACGAGCATGCCGACGCCGAACACCAGCGACTGGATGTTGCCGGAGCCCGCACCCTGGAGGTACAGGACCAGGAACCGCACGAACGGGATCGCCGCGGCGAGGGAGAACACGAGCGCGAGCGTCGTGAACACCGCGTACGGCTTGAACATGATGTAGCTGCGGATGATGGCCTGACCGGAGCGGGCCATGTGCTGGAAGATGTTGGAGAACAGCCGCGACTCGCGGGTCTTCGGGTTCGTCCGGATCGGCACGCTCGCGATGCGCAGCCGCTTGTTGCCGGCCTGGATGATCGTCTCCATGCAGTAGCTGAACTGCGTGACGACGTTGAGCCGGATCAGCGACTCGCGCGAGTAGGCGCGGAAGCCGCTGGCGGCGTCGGGCAGGTCGGTCTCGGCCGCGTAGTTGACCACCTTGCTGCCGAATGACTGCATGACCTTCTTGAACGGCGAGAAGTGCTCGATGGTCTTGGTCTGGCGGTCGCCGATCGCGATGTCGGCCTCGCCGCGCAGCAGCGGCTGCACCAGCTCGGCGATGCTCTGCTGCGGGTACTGGTTGTCGCCGTCGGTGTTCACGACGATGTCGGCGCCGTGCTGCAGTGCGTAGTCGACGCCGTCGCGGAAGGAGCGGGCCAGCCCCATGTTGCGGGTGTGGAACACGAAGTGCTGGACACCGTGCTCGCGGGCGACCTCGACCGTGCGGTCGCTGGAGCCGTCGTCGATGACGAGGACGAAGATCTCGTCGATGCCGTCGATCTGCTGCGGGATCGACGAGAGGACGAGGGGGAGGGTCGCCTCCTCGTTGAGGCAGGGGACCTGCACGAACAGTCGCATGAGTTCCTTCCAGGAGGCCGTGGGACGGCCCGGACGATCCTACCGGCCGGAGCACGCCGGTCCAGCCTGCGGGGCGCTGGCGCGGCGCGTCACGCGGGTCGGACGACGTCGGGCGCCGGGTAGACTGCAGCGTCCCTCGCCACCAACGCAAGGAGTGCACATGGACGCCGACCTCGTGGTCGTCGGATCGGGATTCTTCGGACTGACCATCGCCGAGCGGGTCGCCCGTGAGCTGGGTCGCAAGGTCGTCGTCATCGACCGACGCGACCACGTCGGCGGCAACGCCTACTCCGAGGACGACCCGGAGACCGGGATCGAGGTGCACCGCTACGGCGCCCACCTCTTCCACACCTCGAACGAGACGGTGTGGGAGTACGTCAACCGGTTCACGACCTTCACCGGCTACCAGCACCGCGTGTACACGAACCACGCCGGCGTCGTGTACCCGCTGCCCATCAACCTGGGCACCATCAACCAGTTCTTCTCGGCCGCCTACTCGCCCGACGAGGCGCGCGCCGTGATCGCGGAGCAGGCCGGGGAGTTCGACACCGCGTCGGCGGCCAACCTCGAGGAGAAGGCCATCTCGCTGATCGGCCGCCCGCTGTACGAGGCGTTCATCCGCGACTACACGGCCAAGCAGTGGCAGACCGACCCCACGCAGCTGCCCGCGGAGATCATCACCCGCCTGCCCGTGCGGTACACGTACCCAGCCGGTCAGCAAGGCCTCGACCGTCGGGCAGGTGCCGGTCGTCTACACCGGCGCCGTCGACCGCTACTTCGACTACGCCGAGGGCGAGCTGTCGTGGCGCACGCTCGACTTCGAGCGCGAGGTGCTGCCCACGGGCGACTTCCAGGGCACGTCGGTCATGAACTACCCGGACTCGCAGTACCCGTACACGCGCATCCACGAGTTCCGCCACTTCCACCCCGAGCGGACGTCCTACCCCGACGACAAGACCGTGATCATGCGGGAGTTCTCGCGGTTCGCCGAGCGCACGGACGAGCCGTACTACCCGGTCAACACCGACGCCGACCGCGAGCGTCTGCTGGCCTACCGCACCCTCACGGAGGGGGAGCAGGACGTGTTCTTCGGTGGCCGGCTCGGCACCTACCAGTACCTCGACATGCACATGGCCATCGGCTCGGCGCTGTCGATGTTCCGCAACCAGGTTGGGCCGCTGCTCGGCGCCTGAGGCCGCGAGCAGCACCGACGACGACGCCCTCGTCGCGACCACGGTCGCGGCGAGGGCGTCGTCGTGCTGTGCCTCGGCCGGAGGTTAGGGCTGGGAGGTCAGCTCGACCCCGCGCTCGCGCAGGCGCTCCGCGACCGTCGGGTCGAGGACGTACAGCGAGTAGCCGTAGTTGTCCGAGCCGGCGATGCGCGGTGCGTCGGTGGGGTTCGTCCAGCCGTTGCACGCCACGACGGCCGGCTCGTCGCCGGTGAGCTCGTCGGTCGCGTCGACCAGGTCGACGTCGCGGTCGGCGAACCAGAACCCGACCCAGTTGGTGGCGACGTTGCGCTGGCTCGAGACCGGGCAGTCAATCAGCATCGAGACGGGCGTGTCGCCACCGTCGACGGTGTCGATCTTCTCCAGGGCCTGCTCGATCCGGTAGGGCGCGTCACGCGTCTGGTAGGGGTTGCCGTACCAGGACAGCGCCACGGCGCCGACGGCGAGGACGACGAAGAGCACGCGGGGTCGCGACGCCAGCAGCAGGATCACGACGAGCGAGACCACGACCAGCAGCGAGCCCCAGGCCCAGATCTGGTTGTCGTTCGTGAACGTCGGGAAGAGCGGCAGCCGGAACGGCTCGAGGTCGCGGAACCGCAGGAGCGGGTAGATGCCGGCGTTGTTCGCCGGGCCGTAGTTCGAGCCCCACGTCGGGACGATGCGGATCGCCCACGCGACGGTGCCCGCCACCACGACGAGCGAGAGACCGAGGCCGACGGCGGCGGTCCGCCGGTCGAGGCGGCGGATCACGGCGGCCAGCCCCACCAGCACGACGCCGGTGACGAACGGGTCGATGTAGCGCGTGTACGTCCAGGAGTCGAAGCGGGGACCGTCGGGGTAGACGTGCGACGTGGTCGACGACCACGCCACGAACGACAGCAGCGCGGCGGCCACGCCCAGGCCCCACACGAAGCCGTCGGGCCCGACCGCACGGCGCAGCCGCAGGTCCGACCACGTGTGCCGCGTGAGGACGAGCCCGCCGATGACGACCAGGCCGAGCGTCGCGCACAGCTGCGCCCACGTCTGGACCAGGGTGACGCGGGCGAAGATGCCACCGAGCGACGTCAGCTTGCCGAGCAGCGAGGTGCCCTGGCCGAAGCCGTCGACCGTGACCTCGCTGACGACGAGCCCGGCGAGCCAGGCGACGAGGCGCTGGCCCACGCCGAGGAGCACCAGGCCGACGAGCGCGGTCTGCCAGCGGCGCCGCACGAGCAGCAGCAGCCAGATGCCGGCGACGAGCACCAGCACCAGGGCCCGGGCGTGCGTGAAGTAGGCGAGCAGCGTCGCGAGGACGAACCATCCGACGTTCGGGACGGTCGGGCGGTCCCACAGCCGGTACGCCGCGACCATCGCCCACGCCGCGAACAGCGCGAGCGACTGCTCGGCGAGGACGTAGTCGGAGACGGCGGTGCGCGCGGGCAAGAGCATCACGACGCTGGCGGCGGCGACCGCCTGCGGCGTCGTGAGGCCGAGGCGGCGGCCGAGGAAGGTCAGCGGGACGACGGTGAGCAGGCCGACCAGGATGTTGACGTGGATCGCCGCGGCGTAGACCGTGGCGCCGTCCTGCGTGAACCACCAGATCGGGGCGAGGAACAGGCCCGCGCCCGGGTAGTAGCCGAGCGACAGGGTCTTGGTCACCGTCCCCTCGCCGGACAGCAGCCTCGACGCCTGCAGCACGCCGATCTCGTCGTACGGAGTGCGGGGCGCGGCGGCGGACAGGGCCACGTAGAGGTTCAGCAGGACCAGGCCGACGAGCAGGCCCACCGACACGACCCACCAGAAGCGGGCGTGGGCGGGCGTGGCGCCGGCGGGGTCGATCAGCTCGCGGTCGACGCTGCCGCGTCCGCTCTGCTGCTGCGGCGTGGTCTCGCGCAAGGAGGCTCCCTCGTCAGGTCGTGAAGATCATCGACGATGCTATCCGGCGGCCATGCGGGGGCGCGGCGAGCCCTTCGGCGTCCCCGGGGCCGTGGGCCCGCGCTGCTAGGGTGGGGTGGCTCCGATCGTCGGTCGGAGAGCCAGCAGACCGCCCGTTCAGCGGGAGTGACAGCGAGACGAGACGGGCGTGCCGCAGCACGCCCGGGGACGGGGACGAAGCAGCGTGCACCTCCTCGTGGTCGCCTCCACCTTCCCGGCGCACGACGCCGACCCCGTGCCCGCGTTCGTCCGCGACCAGGTGATCGCCCTGCGGGCGGAGGATCCGTCGCTGCGGGTCACGGTGCTGGCGCCGCACGACCGCCGGTCGGGCACGCAGAGCTCCACCCGGCACGCCGACTACGACGAGCACCGCTTCCACTACGCGTGGCCGCGCGGTGCGGAGCAGCTGGCCGGTCGGGGCATCATGCCCACGCTGCAGGCCAAGCCCTGGCTCCTGCCGACCGTCCTCACGCTCTTCGTCGGCGAGTTCCTCGCCCTGTGGTCGTTGGTGCGCCGCGAGCGCCCCGACGTCGTCTACGCCCACTGGTTCACCCCGCAGGCCGTGGTCGCGCGCTGGGTCGGGCGGCTCACCGGCACGCCGTTCGTGTTCACCACCCACGCCTCCGACGTCAGCGTCTGGTGGAAGATCCCGTGGCTCGGGCCCCGCGTCGTCCGCTCCCACGCCGTGCGCGCCCGGCGCATCACGGCGGTGAGCCGACGCTCGATGGCCAAGCTCCGCGCGTTCTTCGACGACGACGCCTGGGCGGCGCTCGAGCCCCGCACCCGCATCATCCCGATGGGGGTCGACCTGCCCGACGCCGAGGAGCCGTCCGTCGGTCCGGGCGAGCGTGTGCTCTTCGTCGGCCGGCTGGCCGAGAAGAAGGGCGTCGCCTACCTCCTCGAGGCGCTCGCCGAGGTGCGTCGCACCCGGCCGCAGGTCTCGCTCACCGTCACCGGCGACGGGCCGTTGCGCGCCGACCTCGAGCAGCGGGCCGTCGAGCTCGGTCTCGGCGCCGACGCCGTGCGGTTCACCGGCTACCTCACGGGCGCCGACAAGGCGGCCCTCCTCGCGGACCACGGCACCTATGTGGTCCCCTCGATCATCACCGACAGCGGCGACGCCGAGGGCCTGCCGGTGGCGCTCATGGAGGGCCTCGCCGTCGGTCAGGTGTGCATCGCCACCGCCGAGAGCGGTGCCGACGACTTCCTCGTCGACGGCGAGAACGGCTTCCTGGTCGGTGAGCGCGACAGCGCCGCCCTGGCCCGGGCGCTGACCGCCGCCGTCGACCTGGACGACGCACGACGCGCACGCATGGGACACGAGGCGATGCGGACCGCCCGACAGTTCCACTGGCCCACCGTAGCCCGTGCCCATCTCGACTTCCTGTTCGCGGACGAAGGAGTGTGACCGTGGCTCGCCGCATCCTGCTGATGAACAGCGACCTCGCAGCCAACCGAGGAGACCGCGCGATCGCCGAGGGCATCGTGGCCCTGGTGCGCTCGCGCGACCCCGAGGCCCGCATCACCGGCATCTCGCAGTACCCCGAGCGCGACGGCCGGTGGTACGACATCGACGTCCTCGACATGGACTTCCAGTCGCTGTCGCCGTTCGCCTGGCTGCGGCTGCTGCGCGAGGCGCGGCGTCACGACGTCGTGCTCTGGGGCGGCGGGGAGATCCTCAAGGACTACACGAACAAGGCCGCCCTCTGGTACTGGGTGGTCAAGATGACGATGCTCTCTTGTTCGTGTAGTCCTTGAGGATCTCCCCGCCGCCCCAGAGCACGACGTCGTGACGCCGCGCCTCGCTCGTGGCCACCTACGGCCTCGCCGACGACTTCTTCGACGACGTGGTCTGCATCGGCCCGCGCGACTGGTTCCACTACAAGCAGAGCGGGCTGCTGCCGTTCAAGTACCGCCAGGCGCTGCTGCGGCGTCTCGGTCGTGACGTCACGGTCGGCGACGAGCGGCACGAGGCCTACCTCGCGTCGCTGCGCAGCACGGTCCGCGAGGTCGCCCAGGCGTCCGGCTCGCGGCTGCTGTTCCTGCCGATGCACATGGGGGAGGCCGACACCGCGCTCTGCCACGACCTCGCGGCCGCCGTCGGCGACCTGACCCAGACCTGCGTGCTCGACCAGGACGACCTGGGGCCGGCCGAGCTGCGGTCGGTCATCTCCTCGGCACGCGCCATGGTCGGCTTCCGCCTGCACTCCAACATCATCGCGATCAGCTCCGGCGTACCGTCGATCAACGTGTACTACGTCGACAAGGGCCGGGTCTTCTTCGACCAGGTGGGCATGAGCCGGTACGCGCTCCCGATCGAGGACGCGCTCGAGGACGGCTTCGGCGCGCGGGTCGGCGGTCTGCTGACCACGCTGCTGGCGGAGTCCGACGAGGTGCGGGCCTCCCTGGAGGAGGCGACCGCGGCCCAGCGTGCGTCGGTCGCCGCGGCCTACGACGAGGCGCTCCGTGTCCTCTAGGGTCCGCCTCGCGCTCGTCACGACGTTCATCGTCCTGGTCGTCGTCTTCTTCGCGCTCTACCTGCACGACCTCGACTGGTCGGTGCTCGGCGACCTGACGTTCACGTGGTGGCTCGTCGTCCTCGCCTCGCTCGTCTCGCTCGCGTTCCGGTTCTGGGGCGTGATGATCTGGGCGCTCATCCTGCGCGACCTCGGTGCCCCGCGGCTGCCCCGCTTCCCGGTGCTCGCCGACATCTACGCGAAGGCGTGGATGGGGCGCTACATCCCGGGCACAGTCGCGTGGATCGGCGGCAAGATCTACCTGGCCAGCCAGCAGGGCATCGCCAAGAGCCGGCTCGCCGTGTCCTCGCTGCTCGAGGCAGGCATGCAGATCGTGGCGTCGATGTTCGTCGCGCTGCTCATCCTCGGCCTCGACCCGCGGCTCGACGTCATCTCCACGACGATGAAGGCGTTCATGGTGGGCCTGGCGCTCGCCATGCTGCTCATCCTCGTGCCGCCGGTCTTCAACCGCGCGACGCGCTTCGCGTTCCGGCTGATCAAGCGCGAGTCGGCGCTCGCGGAGGTCCGCACGAACGCGACCGCCACGATCCGCTCGTTCGTGCTCTACAGCATCGGCACGGTGCTGGCGGGCAGCAGCTACTTCTTCCTGACCAAGGCGATGTACCCGCAGATCAACGCGGCCGACGACTTCTGGTTCATCGTCGGCGCGTTCACGCTGGCCGGTGCGCTCGGCATGGCGACGCCGCTGCTGCCCAGCGGCATCGGCGTGCGCGACGGCGTCCAGCTCGTGCTGCTCTCGCTCATCATGCCCAGCGAGTTCGCGCTCGCGATCACCGTGGCGAGCCGGCTCTGGTCGGCACTCGTCGACCTGCTGTTCCTCGGGACGGCCGTCCTCGGACGCAAGGTCCTGGCCCGCAACGACACGGTGCCGGGCCCGGTCGCCCCGCCGCCCGCGGGCTGACCCGCCGGCGGACCGGGCTCAGCCGCGGTCGCGGCTGGTGCCGAAGGTGTCCTTCCAGGCCTCGGGCGACGTGACCTCGGGCAGCGCCTCGCGGTACTCGCGCGCCAGCCGGTCCCAGTTCTTGCGCAGCTCGGCGTGCAGGCGACGGCTCTCGCGCCACAGGCGACGGAACGTCGTCCGGTCGCGGCGGTACAGCGACTGTCCGCGTCCGTCGGCGCTGGAGATCAGGGCCGAGTCGTAGGCCGGGACGCGCCACCACGTGGCGTCGCCCTTGGCCAGCTCGACCTGCGGACGCTCGACGTTGCCCTGGGGCACCTCGGTGCGCCAGTGCCGGGCCGCGGCCTTCGCCGTGAACAGCGCCAGGCGGGGGCCGCGCGGCTCGCGGTCGAACTTCGGCGGGAACACCCGCTTGCCCTCCCACGTGTCGGGCAGCTTCTCGGGGTCGCTGATGACCTGCGTCTCGACGAAGTCGCGCGTGGCCGCGCGCAGCTCCGGCATCGTGCCGGCCATGGTCGGGTGCAGGTGGCTCGGACCCTTGAGCAGGTCGCGGATCGCGCGGTGGCGCAGGGTTGCCGCGTAGTACTGCATCGTCAGCAGGTGCTTGAGGTCGATGCGCCCGGAGTTGCTCAGCAGCTTGCCGCCGCCCGGGTGCTGCGAGTGCAGCAGGCCGGTGAGGAGGCGGTTGCGGGCGTGGTAGTACGCCTGCCAGTCCTGCGAGTCGTCCTTGTCGACCCACGACACGTGCCACAGCGCACTGCCGGGCAGCGAGACGGTGCGGTAGCCGTGCTCGCGGGCGCGCAGCGCGTACTCGGCGTCGTCCCACTTGATGAAGACCGGCAGGGACAGCCCGATCTCGCGGATCACCTGGGTGGGGATCATGCACATCCACCAGCCGTTGTAGTCCGGGTCGAGGCGCTGGTGCATCCAGGGCGTCTGCCGCAGGTTCGCGCGCCGGAAGTCGTGGCGCATCTGCTCGGGCAGCGCCGAGCGCCACATGAAGTAGTAGGTGTCGACCGTCTCCGACAGCGCGTGCAGGATCGGCTTGTCGAGCAGGTCGAACATGTGGCTGCCGACGATCGTGGGCGTACGGCAGAAGCGCGAGAACTGCACCGAGCGGCGGATGCTCTCCGGCTCCACCTCGACGTCGTCGTCGAGCAGCAGCAGGAAGTCGCTGCGCCCGGCGTCGACGGTCTCGAGCATCGCGCGCGAGAAGCCACCCGACCCGCCGAGGTTCGGCTGGTCGACGATCTGCAGCTGGTCGCCCAGCGCGGCGGCGACGTCGGGGAAGCCGGGCTGGTCGGCGACCTTCTGGTCGCCCTGGTCGACGACGTAGACGACGTCGACCTCGCGCAGCACCTCGGGCTGGTCGGCGAGCGTGCGCAGGGTCGTGACGCAGTAGTCGGGCTTGTTGAAGGTCGTGATGCCGAGGGAGGTGTTGCCGGTCCGCACCGGCTCGTCGTCCGTGCTCCAGTCGCCGCCCTCGAGCACCACCGGCTCGTCGCCCGCGACGATGTCGAACCAGTACCAGCCGCCGTCGCCGAAGTTGCGGATGGGCAGGTCGAAGACGCTCTCGGTGAGGCCGCTCAGGTCGTTGGTGGCGACCCGCTGCTGCACGCCCTGGGCGTTCGAGCGGTAGACGATGATGCTGCCTTCGCCCTGGGTGCGCACCGTCAGGCGCACCGAGCCGACGACCGTCCAGCGCTGCCAGTAGGCCGCCGGGAACGCGTTGAAGTAGCTGGCGAAGGACACCCGGCGCGACGTGCGGACCCGGAAGCGGTCGCGGCCGAGGATGTCGTTCGCGTGCGCGTCGTCGCTCACGCGCAGCGGCTTGCCCCGCACGGCCGTCCAGACCTCGGGGTCGGCGTAGAGCGGCAGGATGTCGGGGTCCCGCTCGAGGGGGAAGAGGACGCGCTGCAGCAGGTGGGGCATAGGTCAGGGGTCTCCGAGGTCGACGGTCCGCGGCCGGGCGACGGGCGGCGGCATGCGCGTCCGAGCCTAGTACGCCGGTTGCTGCGCTACGCTCACCGGCGTGGCAGAGCGTCGGACGTGGGCGATCGTGCTCGCTGGCGGGCTCGGACTGCGGGTCGGCGCCGACCGGCCGAAGCAGCTGCTCGACCTCGCCGGACGCAGCGTGCTGCAGCGCAGCGTGGCCGCCCTGCGCGACCACCCCGCGGTCGACGACGTCGTCCTGGTCGCGCCCGCCGCGTGGCGCGCAGCCGTCGAGGAGCACGTGGGGCCGGGGCTGCGGGTCGTCGACGGCGGACGCGAACGTCACGACAGCACCCGGGCGGGTCTCGCGGCCCTGCTCGGGGCCGGAGCGAGCGCGGGGGACAGGGTCCTGGTGCACGACGCGGCCCGTCCGCTCGTGAGCGCCCGCATCGTCGCCGACGTGGTGCGCGCGCTCGACGAGCACGACGTCGTCGCCGTGCTGGTCCCGACGCCCGACACGATCGTGCAGGTCGACCCGACGACCGGGCTGCCGACCGCGCCGCTCCCGCGCGCGACGCTGCGTCGCCACCAGACGCCCCAGGGCTTCACCGTGGGCGTGCTGGAGGAGGCGCACCGCAGGGCCTGCGCCGACCCGGCCGTGCAGGTCACCGACGACTGCACGCTGGCGATCGCGCTCGTGCCCGACGTCCGCGTGGGCGTCGTCGAGGGAGACCCCGAGAACCTCAAGATCACCGACGCGACCGACCTCGTCGTGGCCCGGGCGCTGCTGGCCGCGCGCCCCTAGGGGATCCCCGCCGCCGACCGGTCAGCTCGGCGGAGGCGGCACCTCGGCGGGGTCCATCGGTCGCCAGGTGCGGTCGCGCCAGATGCGACGCGACGCCCGCGCCCCGCGCACGAGGTCGCCGACGCCGTGCAGCGTGTGCTGGACGACGACCAGCCGGAAGACCTCCTTGGCGAAGGTCAGCAGCGTGCCCAGCGCGAAGCCGACCCGGTGCAGCTGCCCGTGCTCGGCGAAGTAGCGTCCCACGTAGGCGCGGTTGCGCATGACGTGGAAGCGGAAGAGCGGGCTGCCGTCGTTCAGGTGCCGCACGCCGAGGTTCACCTGCTGCTGCTCGCGCTTGCGCTGCAGCACGAACGCGTCCATGTAGACGACCTCGGTGTGCTGGGCCGCCAGCCACGCGTAGGCGGCGTCGTCCCACGTGATGAAGAAGCGGGGGTCCGGCAGGCCGATCGTGCGCACGACGTCGGCGTGGATCAGCATGCCCTCGAACGTGCCCGAGTTTGTGATCGCGTAGCCCTCGTCGTCGAAGGTGCGCCGGAAGCCGTACGGCAGCGGCACGCCGAGGAACTGGTTGAACTTGGCCTGCCAGTAGAACGGCGAGCCGTCGAAGTCGTAGCGGCGGCCGTGGATGACGCGGAACCGCTCCATCGCGGGCGCGAACCGCTCGAGCGCCTCGGGCAGGATCTCGACGTCGTCGTCCATCAGCCACACCCACTCCGCGCCCAGCTCGAGCGCGGTGCGCGTGCCCTCGCAGAACCCGCCGGACCCGCCCGTGTTGGTGTCGAGGCGGCGGTCGACCAGGACGCCCTCGGGGAACCAGCCGGCGGCCTCGGCGACGACGTCGGGGGTGTCGTCGGTGCTGGCGTTGTCGACGACCACGATGCGCCACGGCGGCACGGTGAGCGCGGTGGCGCTGCGCAGCAGGTCGGCCAGGTACGTCGACCTGTTGTAGGTGACGATGACGATGGCCAGCCGGGCGGCAGGCGAGGCGGGGACGTCGGACATCCGCGTCGCTCGGCCTGTTCATCGGCGGGCGCCTCGGCCTGCGCACGCGCCTCGTCGCCCAGGCCGACATGCACGTCGTCAACATCGGCGAGGTGCGGCCCCTGTTCCGCCGCGTGGCCGTGACCATGTTCGGGTTCCAGGCCGTCATCGCGGCGATCCTCACGACGCGGTACCGCCTCGCGTACTTCGACGACCTGCCGACCGCCCTCTGGCACGGCGTGTTCGACTCGGTGATGGCGTTCAACAACGCCGGCTTCTCGCTCAACAGCGACAGCCTGGTCGGCTACGCCGGCGACGGGCTCATCATCATCCCCATCTGCGTGGCGGTCTTCATCGGCGCGATGGGCTTCCCGGTGCTGGCCGAGCTGTTCAAGGAGTGGCGCACGCCCGACCGCTGGACGATCCACACGCGGCTGACGGTGTGGGGCTCCCTCGGCCTGCTCGTCTTCGGTGCGCTCACGTTCCTCGCGCTCGAGTGGGCGAACCCCGACACCCTCGCGCCGATGTCGGTGCACGACAAGCTGGTCACGGGCATCGAGGGCGGCATCATGCCGCGCTCCGGCGGGCTCAACAGCTTCGACTGGGGTGCCGTGTCGGGGGAGACCCTCGCCATCGGCACCATCCTCATGTTCATCGGTGGCGGCAGCGCCAGCACCGCGGGCGGCATCAAGGTGACCACGTTCCTGCTGCTCGCGTTCGTCATCCTCGCCGAGCTGCGCGGCGACCCCGAGGTCACGGTCGGCAACCGGTCGGTCGGCCCCGCCGTGGTCCGCACGGCGCTCAGCATCGCTCTGCTCTCGGTGATGCTCGTGACGTCGATGACGCTGCTCATCATGATCCTGACCGACTTCCCGTTCGACGAGGTCCTGTTCGAGACGACGTCGGCGTTCGCGACCGTCGGGCTGAGCACCGGGCTCACGCCGCAGCTGCCCGACAGCGCGAAGCTGGTGCTCGCCGTCTTGATGTTCATCGGCCGAGTGGGCACGATTGCGGCGGCGTCGGCGTTCGTCCTGAGACGGCGTGCACCGCGCTACCACCTTCCCGAGGAGCAACCGATCATTGGCTAAGAAGAAGGACACCGCACCCAATGCGCCCGTCATTGTCCTCGGGCTGGGTCGCTTCGGCACCGCCGTGGCGCGCTCCCTCGTGCACCTGGGGCACGACGTCCTGGCCGTCGACGAGCGTCCGGAGATCGTGCAGCGCTACGCCAGCGACTTCACGCACGTCGTCGCCGCCGACACCACCGACACCGAGGCGCTGCGCCAGATCGGCGCCGAGCAGTTCGAGGTGGCCGTCGTCGGGATCGGCACCGACATCGAGGCGAGCGTGCTGACCGTGCTCGGCCTGCTCGACCTCGGCGTCAAGGAGGTGTGGGCCAAGGCGATCAGCGGCAAGCACGCCGCCATCCTCGAGCGCGTCGGCGCCACCCACGTGATCCGGCCGGAGTCGCAGATGGGCAAGCGCGTCGCCCACCTCGTCACCGGCACCATGACCGACTTCATCGAGTTCGACGACGGCTTCGCCATCGCCCGCACCCGCGCCCCCGAGTGCACCGTCGACCGTACGCTCACCGACTCCGACGTGCGCCGCAAGTACGGCGTCACCATCGTCGGCGTGAAGACCCGCGGCCAGGACTTCACCTACGCCCAGGCCGACACCTTCGTCACCACCGGCGACGAGCTGATCGTCTCCGGCCCCACCTCCAAGGTCGAGGAGTACTGCGCGCTGGGGTGAGGGGCTGCTGCTGCGTGCACGCGGCTCCTCGCTCGACCTGCGGCTGCGTCGGCGCGGCTTCTCGTGGACCTGCGCTCCGCCAGGGCCTCGACCGGGCGGCTGCGGCGCTGGTCCGGGGTCTCGGGCTGCGGGTTGGTGTTGAGGGTCGAGCGGTGGGTCTGCCACTGGATCGTCGTCGGGGGTGGATCTGCCACCTTCTGAGCGCTGTACAGGTGGCGGATCCACCGCTGAGCGGGGCCAGACGTGGCAGAGGTTCTCCCTTCTCGTGGACCGTGCCACGCGAAGGGAGAAGCACTGCCCCCCACCCCAAGGGCACCCACGATTCTTCCTTCGTGCGTCGAAGGTCGAATGCTTCTGCGTTGGTGACGGGATCCCGTAGCAAACGCAGAAGCCTTGGAGTCCCACGCACGAACGCAGATCCTTGCGTCCGACGCGGGCCACGGCCCGAGACCCCAGACCAGCGCCGCCGCCAGCCGCCCGGTCGAGGCCTTTCGGAGACCACCCCCAGCGAAAGTCGAGGCAGCGCACCAGCAGACCCAGACCCCCGCGGCAGCGCACCACCAAGCCCAGACCCCCTACGGCAACCCGCCAGCAGGACGAGCGGACGCCACACCAGGACGCGACCCCTCCCCCGCCCGGCCCGGCGCGCGGGGAGGGCGCGGGAGGCGTACGGTGCGGGAGGACCATCCGGTTGTGCACGGGAACCACTTGAGGGGAAGAGGATGCAGGCCATCACCACGACGCTCGCGTCCGCCGACGGGTCGTTCCGGCTCGACGCGGACGTCTTCGACTACACGATCGTCGCGATCTACTTCGCCGTCGTGCTGGGCATCGGCTTCCTGGCCCGACGCCAGGTGTCGACGAGCATCGACTTCTTCCTGTCGGGGCGGTCGCTGCCGGCGTGGGTGACGGGCCTGGCGTTCATCGCCGCGAACCTGGGCGCGGTCGAGATCATGGGCATGAGCGCGAACGGCGCGCAGTACGGCATGGCGACCGTGCACTACTTCTGGATCGGCGCCGTCCCCGCGATGCTCTTCCTCGGCGTCGTGATGATGCCGTTCTACTACGGCTCCGGCGTGCGCAGCGTCCCCGAGTTCATGCGCCGACGCTTCGGCACCGGCGCGCACCTGGTCAACGCGCTCAGCTTCTCCGTCGCGCAGCTGCTCATCGCCGGCATCAACCTGTTCCTGCTGGCGACGATCGTCAACCGGCTGCTGGGCTGGCCGCTGTGGGTCTCGCTGGTCGTGGCCGCCGCCGTCGTCCTCAGCTACACGGCGCTCGGCGGGCTGTCGGCGGCGATCTACAACGAGGTCCTGCAGTTCTTCGTCATCGTCGCCGCGCTCGTGCCGCTGACGATCATCGCGCTGCACAAGGTGGGCGGCTGGCAGGGCGTCGTCGACAAGGTCCAGCCCGGGCCCGAGCAGCTGTCGTCGTGGCCGGGCACCGACCTCACCGGCATCGACAACCCGTTCTGGTCGGTGGTCGGGCTCGTCCTCGGTCTCGGCTTCGTCCTGTCGTTCGGCTACTGGACCACCAACTTCGTCGAGGTGCAGCGCGCCATGGCGTCGTCGTCGATGTCGGCGGCCCGACGCGCCCCGGTCATCGGCGCCTTCCCGAAGATGTTCATCCCGTTCGTCGTGATCATCCCGGGCATCATCGCCGCGATCGTCGTCCCCGAGCTCGCGGCGCTCAAGTCCGGCGGCGACGCGCAGGGCGTCACCTACAACGACGCCATCCTGCTGCTCATGCGCGACCTGCTGCCCAATGGCATGCTCGGCGTCGCCCTCGCCGGACTGCTCGCGTCGTTCATGGCCGGCATGGCCGCCAACATCTCCGCGTTCAACACCGTCTTCAGCTACGACCTCTGGCAGCAGTACGTCGTCAAGGACAAGGAGGACGGCTACTACCTGAAGGTCGGCCGCGTCGCCACGGTCGGCGCCACGGTCGTGGCCATCGGCACCGCGCTCATCGCGTCGAACTACGACAACCTCATGGACTACCTGCAGACGCTCTTCGGGTTCTTCAACGCGCCGCTGTTCGCGACCTTCATCCTCGGCATGTTCTGGAAGCGCATGACGGCGACCGCCGGCTGGTCGGGCCTGGTCGCCGGCACCGGGGCGGCGGTGCTCGTGGCCGTCCTCAGCGAGGACGCGCTCGGCCCCGCCAGCATCGGCGCGATCGGTCTCTCGGGCCAGGGCGCGTCGTTCGTCGCCGCCGGTGCCGCCTTCGCCGTCGACATCCTCGTGAGCGTGGCCGTCACCCTCGTGACCGCGCCGAAGCCCGAGAAGGAGCTCGTCGGTCTCGTCTACTCCCTGACGCCCAAGGAGGACCTCGTCGACCCCGACGAGGGTGCGCTGCCCTGGTACCAGTCGCCGGTCAAGCTCGCCGGCATCGGGCTGGTCCTCGTCGTCGTCCTCAACGTGATCTTCCGGTAGGAGCACAGCATGAGCGAGAAGCACACCGCGGGCGCGTTCGACGTCCGCACCCTCATCGGCGGCCTGCTCGGCGTCTACGGCCTGATCCTCACCGGTCTCGGGCTGTTCCGCGCCACCGAGGCGGAGCTTGCGCGAGGCGACGGGCTCAACATCAACCTGTGGGCCGGCATCGGGATGCTCGTGGTGGCCGCCGCGTTCCTCACCTGGGTGCGCGTGCGTCCGCTCGTCGTCCCCGCCGAGCCGACGTCGTCACCCGCGGACGGCACGTCCGACGGGAGCTGAGCCGGGCGTCGCTGTACCTTTCGCCGCCCACGGCCCGGCACCCCCGCCGGGCGGGCCTACTCCTCGCGCAGACGCGGGACGGTGGCGTTGGCGGGCTTGATGCCGAGCTTGTCGGCGTAGAAGGCCCGCACGACGTCCATGTCGGCGGCGACGTCGTCGGAGGCGACGAACGTCGGGCCGTAGCCCATCGTGCGGGTCGGCGGGTCGAAGAACGCGAGCGTGATCGGCAGACCCGTCTCGCGCGACAGCCGGTGGAAGCCCGACTTCCAGTACTCCCCGCGCGAGCGCGTGCCCTCCGCGGCGATGACGAGCCGGAAGTCCTCGCCGTCCCGGGCCTCCGCGGCCAGCTCGCCCACCACCCCGCCCGCGTCCCGACGGTCCAACGGCACACCGCCGAGCGCCCGCAGGACCCACCCGAGCGGCCCCTTGAACAGCTCCTTCTTCACCAGCACGCGCGGGTGCGCCCCGTCGTGCCACATGACGAGCAGCATCGTCACGAAGTCCCAGTTCGACGTGTGGGGCGCCCCGACGAGGATCCCGCGCGACGGCGTCTCCCCGACCATCGTGTAGCCCATGCGGCGGATGACGAACCGAGCGAGACGTTGGCGCATGCGGCGAGCGTAGCCGCGTCGGGTGCTCCGCTCGTCAGACCGTCGATGCCTCGTCGGTAGCATCGTCCGGTGAGCACCGCCGACCGCGCCGACACGACCGACCGTCCCACGTACTACCTGATGGACATGTTCCCCTACCCGTCGGGCGCGGGGCTGCACGTCGGCCACCCCCTCGGCTACATCGGCACCGACGTGGTCGGGCGTCACCAGCGGATGCTCGGCAAGAACGTGCTGCACACCCTCGGCTACGACGCGTTCGGCCTGCCGGCCGAGCTGCACGCCATCCAGACCGGCGAGCACCCGCGCGCCAACACCCTCGCGAACATCGCGAACATGCGCCGACAGCTGCGCCGCCTCGGCCTCGGCCACGACCAGCGCCGCTCGTTCGCGACCATCGACCCCGACTTCGTGCGTTGGACGCAGTGGATCTTCCTGCAGATCTTCGACGCCTGGTACGACGAGGAGGCGGGCCGCGCCCGGCCCATCGCGGAGCTGCGCGAGAAGCTGGGCACCGACGACCCCGCGGTCATCGACCCGCACCGCCTGGCCTACGTCAGCGAGTCGCCGGTCAACTGGTGCCCCGCGCTCGGCACGGTGCTGTCCAACGAGGAGGTCACCGCCGAGGGCCGCAGCGAGCGCGGCAACTTCCCGGTGTTCCAGCGCAACCTGCGCCAGTGGCAGATGCGGATCACCGCGTACGCCGACCGCCTGCTCGACGACCTCGAGACCGTCGACTGGCCCGAGCCCGTCAAGCTGATGCAGCGCAACTGGATCGGCCGCTCCCACGGCGCGGAGGTCGAGTTCGACGTGCCGGCGGTCGAGAACGCCGCGATCCGCGTGTTCACGACCCGTCCCGACACGCTGTTCGGCGCCACGTACATGGTCCTGGCCCCCGAGCACGAGCTGGTCGACGCGATCGTCACCGACACGTGGCCCGAGGGCACCGACGAGCGCTGGACCGGGGGCGCCGCCTCGCCCACCGAGGCGGTCGCGGCCTACCGGCACGCGGCGTCGCGCAAGACCGACGTCGAGCGCCAGGAGAGCAAGGAGAAGACGGGCGTCTTCACGGGCGCCTACGCGGTGAACCCGGTGAACGGCGAGCAGGTGCCGGTGTTCGTCGCCGACTACGTGCTCGTCGGCTACGGCACCGGCGCGATCATGGCCGTGCCCGCGCACGACGAGCGCGACTTCGCCTTCGCCACGGCGTTCGGCCTGCCGACCCCCCGCGTCGTCACGGGCGGGGACGAGCTGCCGTGGACGGGGGAGGGCGTGGCCACCGCGTCGTCGAACGACGAGGTGAGCCTCGACGGCCTGCCGGTCGCGGAGGCGAAGGCGCGCATCATCGCGTGGCTGGAGGAGAAGGGCCTCGGCACGGGCACCACCACCTACCGGCTGCGCGACTGGCTGTTCTCGCGCCAGCGGTACTGGGGCGAGCCGTTCCCGATCGTCTTCGACGACGAGGGCCACCCGCACGCGGTGCCCGACCACCTGCTGCCCGTCGAGCTGCCCGACGTGCCCGACTACTCGCCCCGCACCTTCGAGCCCGACGACGTCACGAGCGAGCCGGAGCCGCCGCTGGGGCGCGCGCACGACTGGCTCGAGGTCGAGCTCGACCTGGGCGACGGCCCGCGTCGCTACCGTCGCGACACCAACACGATGCCGAACTGGGCCGGCTCCAGCTGGTACCAGCTGCGCTACCTCGACCCGCACAACGCCGACGCGCTCGTCGACCCGGCGAACGAGGCGTACTGGATGGGTCCCACGGACGCCAAGACGACCGGCGGCGTCGACCTGTACGTCGGCGGTGTCGAGCACGCGGTGCTGCACCTGCTGTACGCGCGCTTCTGGCACAAGGTGCTGTTCGACCTCGGCCACGTGAGCAGCGCCGAGCCGTTCCACCGGCTGGTCAACCAGGGCTACATCCAGGCGTACGCCTTCACCGACGCGCGTGGCACGTACGTGCCGGCCGACGAGGTGCAGGAGCACGTCGCCGACGACGGCAGCACCACGTACACCTACGACGGCGCCCCGGTCACCCGCGAGTACGGGAAGATGGGCAAGAGCCTGAAGAACGTCGTCACCCCCGACGAGATGTACGACGAGTACGGCGCCGACACCTTCCGCGTGTACGAGATGAGCATGGGCCCGCTCGACCAGTCGCGGCCGTGGGAGACGCGCGCCGTCGTCGGCGCGCAGCGCTTCCTGCAGCGGGTCTGGCGTCTCGTCGTCGACGAGGAGACCGGCGAGACCCGTGCCGACGGCGGCGAGCCCGACCGTGCGACGCTGCAGGTCCTGCACCGCACGATCGACGGCGTCGCGGCCGACCTCGACGGCCTGCGGTTCAACACCGCGATCGCGAAGCTGATCGAGCTGACCAACCACTGCACGAAGGCCACGGTGACCAGCCGCGAGGTGCTCGAGCCGCTGGTGCTGATGCTGGCGCCGTTCGCCCCTCACGTGGCGGAGGAGCTGTGGTCGCGGCTCGGGCACGACGCCTCCCTCGCCCACGCGTCGTTCCCGCAGGCCGATCCGAGCCTGCTGGTGGCCGACACCGTCACGTGCGTCGTGCAGGTGCAGGGCAAGGTCCGCGCGAAGCTCGACGTCGCGCCCGACGTGTCCGAGGAGGAGCTGACGTCGCTCGCGCTGGCCGAGGAGAACGTGCAGCGCGCCATCGACGGCCGTGAGGTCCGCAAGACGATCGTGCGCGCCCCCAAGCTCGTCAACATCGTGGTCTGAGGGGACGGGACCGACATGGCGGCGCGACGCATCGCGGTGGTGACCGACTCCACCGCCTCCCTCGACCCGGCCGACGCCGAGCGTGAGGGCATCACGGTCGTGCCCCTCAAGCTCGTCATCGGGGCGGCGACGTTCACGGAGGGCGTCGACGCGACGTCCGACGACGTGGCGCAGGCGCTCAAGGACTTCGTGCCGGTGAGCACGTCGCGCCCGACGCCCGAGGAGTTCGCCGCGGTCTACGCGCGGCTCGCGCAGGAGGGCCACGACGCGATCGTCTCCGTGCACCTGAGCGCCGAGATCTCCGGCACCTTCGAGTCGGCCCAGGTGGCTGCGCGGGAGGCGCCCGTCCCCGTCATGTGCGTCGACACCCGGCAGGTCGGGATCGCGACCGGGTTCGCCGCAGGGCGGGCGGCCGCGGTCGCGCGGGCGGGCGGCGACGAGGCCGCGGCGGTCGGGGCGGCGCTGGCGGCGGGGGAGTCGTCGAGCGTGCTCATGTACGTCGACACCCTCGAGTACCTGCGTCGCGGTGGACGCGTGGGCGCGGCCACGGCCCTCATCGGCTCGGCCCTCGCGGTGAAGCCGTTGCTCACGCTGCGCGACGGCGTGGTGGTGCCGCTCGAGCGCGTCCGCACGTCGGCCAAGGCGGTGGCGCGGCTCGAGGCCCTCGTCGCGGAGGCGGCGGAGGCGGCCACCGAGGGCTACGACATCGGCGTGCAGCACCTCGCCAACCCCGACCTCGCCGACCAGGTCGCGGAGCGGCTGGCCGGTGTGCTCGGCCGCGACCGCCTGCCGGTCAACGAGGTCGGCGCGGTGATCGGAGCGCACGTGGGTCCCGGCATGCTCGCGGTGACGGTCACGCCTCGTCCGGGGTAGGCACAGGCTCCAGCGGCGTCCAGAAGGTGACCTCGAGGTCGCCGGCCAGGAGCTCGTGGCGACGGTCGAGGAACTCCTGCATCGTGGGCGTCGCGAGGTGCGCCGCCAAGGCGGCGCCGTCGGCCCACTGCTCGTAGAACCTGAGGTCGCCGTCGGGGCCGTGGTGCAGCTCGTACACGCGGCAGCCGGCCTCGGCGCGCGTGGGGACGAGGAAGGAGCGCAGGGTGCGCTCGAGCTCGTCGGCCCGTCCAGGTCTCGCACGTGCGGTGCCGACGAGGGCGACAGACGTGGCGGCGTGAAGCACGGCCTCAGGTACGATCTCGCTCATACCTACGGACCCTAGGACGGGATCCAGGTACGATGCAAGACGTACCTCAAGGAGCCGACGGACGGGAGCGCAGGTGACGGACCGGGAACCCGGGGTGCCGGCGGACCTCCAGGCCGTGCTCGCGGCCCTGGCCGACCCGCACCGGCGGCGGGTCGTCAGCAGCCTCGCGCGCGAGGACGCCGACGTCGAGCGACCCTGCGGCTCCTTCGACCTGCCGGTCTCCAAGGCGACGCGGACGCACCATTTCCGGGTGCTGCGCGAGGCAGGTCTGGTGGAGCAGCGCTTCCACGGCAACGGCAGCAGCGTCAGGCTCCCACGCGAGGACATCGAGCGGACCTATCCGGGGCTGCTCGCCCTCCTCGTCGCCGAGGACTGACGACCGCTCCGTCCGCAGGTCCTGTCCACAGGGGTCGACGGCGCCGGCGGTCGTCGTCCACAGTCTCTGCGGCGATCCGCCGCGGGACGTCGCCAGGTGCCTAGCGTCGAGGGGTGAGCACCCCACGGCACGGACCTCGTCCGGCACCACCCCAGGAGACCCGCGCCGAGGTCGCGCGGCGCCGGCTCGCGCAGCTCGCCGCGTCGTTCGAGGCCACGCACGACGACGACCCGTTCGACCGGCTGGTCGGTCCGACTCAGGACGCCTCCCTCGAGGTCTCGGCCCGGGCCGACCCGACGGGTGCCCCGGCGGCCGAAGGCGGCGCGGAGGACGACGGGCGCGTCGTCGTCGACGTGGCCGGGCAGGTCAGGCGGCCCGGCATCGTCACGCTGCCCGCGGGGTCGCGGGTCCACGAGGCCATCGAGCGGGCCGGCGGCATCAAGGGCGCGCTCGACCAGCCGACGCTCAACCTCGCGCGGGTGCTCGTCGACGGCGAGCAGATCCTCGTCGGCGTCGACCCTCCCGCAGCTGCCGTGGCAGGCCCGGGCACGGGCGGCACGGGTGGACCGGGCGTCGCCGTCAACCTCAACACGGCCACGCTCGAGGAGCTCGACGCGCTGCCCGGCGTCGGCCCGGTCACCGCCCAGGCGATCCTCGACTGGCGCACCGAGAACGGACGCTTCACGTCGGTCGACGACCTGCTCGACGTCGCCGGCATCGGCGAGAAGACCCTCGAGGACCTCCGCGACCGCGTGAGCGTGTGAGGCGCCCGGTCCTGGTGCTCGCCGGCGTCGACGTCCGGCTGGTG
>NZ_LUNF01000220.1:0-8643 GCF_001626145.1 Aeromicrobium sp. REDSEA-S32_B7 | reverse complement strand
GTCGTTCGGGCGGTTGCCCGCCCCGGCGCGGACGGTGTCCGCCGGCGCCGCGCTCTCGACGCTCACGCTCCTGGCGGCCCTGCCCGCGTGGTCGGCGGCACCGCAGTACGGCGCCCTGCTCGTGCTTGCCGCGGTCGCGGTCCCCGCGGTCTGGGTCCCCGGCCGCGGACCGTGGGCACGAGGAGCGCGTGCGGCAGGCATCGCGCCATCGCTCCTGGTGACGCTCGCGCTCTTCCCGTGGGGAGCGCAGCTGCTGGCCGTGGTGGGCGAGGCACTGACGACCACGGGCGGCCAGCGCATCGACCACCCCCTCACGACCTTCGACGTGCCCGGCACCGACCGGCCCTGGCTCGCGTGGACCCTCGGTGCCACAGCGACGCTGGTCGTCCTCGGTGCTGCACGCTGGCGCGTCGTGGGACGTCTGCGGCCCTGGGCGCCCGGCGCGGCCACCAGCGTCGCCGTCGTCACCGCCTGGTCTGTGCTCGCCGACGCCGGTCCGTCGGCGGTGCTGCTGGCCGGCAGCGTCGTCGCCGGTGCCCTCGTGCTCTGGGCCGTGACGACCTTCGGGACGCCCACCGGAAGGCCCGCACCGTGGTGGTGGGTGTCGGTCGCGACGCTGGCCGTCGCGCCCGCGCTCGCCCTCGACGCGCCGTGGGCGTGCGTCGTCGTGTGGGCTGCCGCGACGCTCGGCCTGGTCGTCGTCGCGCTCGTGCGGGCGCCCCGCCTGCGGAGTGGTGTCGCGCTCGGCCTGGCCGCAGCCTGGGGCCCAGGGACGGCAGGCGTGCTGGTGGTGGCGCTCGACGGCGACGCGCAGGTCCGGCTGGCCGCCCTCGTCGCCGCGATCGTGCTGACGTTCCTCGTCGGAGTGCTCCTGGTCGACGACGTCGCACGGCGCACCGGGGTCGAGACCGGTCTCGCCGCCGCGCTCCTCGTGACCGTAGCGACCAGCGCGGCGGAGGTCAGCCCGGTCGCGGGAGCGGTCGCCGCGCTCACGCTCGGGGCGACCCTCGCGCTCGTCGCGGCCGCGCCGCACGGTCGACGGGTCGCCCACCCCGCTCTTGCGGCCACGGCCGCGGTGGTCGCGGACCTGCTGGTCGCGGGGGACTGGTCCACCGCGTGGTGGGTGTGGGGCGTGTCGGCGCTCGTGGCCGTGGTCGCCGCCCGGGCGGCACGACCCGCTCCGGTGCGAGAGGTGCTGGCGGCGGTCGCGACCGTGCATGTCGGGATCGCGCTCGTGCCGCCGCTCGGGCCTGCTGGCGCTGGGCGGCGTGCTCGTCGCCGCGGCCGTGGTCGACGTCGACGTCGTGTGGCTCGTCGCCACCCTCCTGCTCCCGGCCGTTGCCGCCGTCCTGGTCTCGCTGCTGGTCGCCGACCGCGCCTTCCTGCGCGCGGTCGGTGGGGTGCTCGCGACCGTGGCCGTCGTCGTGTGCATCGGCGACTGGGAGACGGCCGTCGTCGCCTGGCCGCTGGCGGCCGTCCTGCTCGGGGTCTGCGCGCTGCCGGACGACGGACCGCCCTGGCGCGACCTCGCCGCGTCGGCGGCGGCCGTGACCGCGATCGCCTCGACCGTCCCGGTCCTCGAGCTGGTCGACGCGCCTGCGACCGTCGCCTCGCTCACCGTCCTGCTCGCGGCCCTCGTCGTCGGGGCGGGGGCGTCGGCACTCCTCGACGACCGTCGAGGTCGCCGTGGGGTCGAGCTGGCCGCGGTGACCGCGCTCCTCGTCACCGTGCTGTGGGCGGCGGGGACGACGTCGCTCGCCTGGCTCGCCCTCCTGCTCACGCTGCTGGGCGCCACGCTGGTGCTCGTCTCGCTCCTCGTCCCCGACCGGGCCGTCCTGCGGTGGGTGGCGACCGTGCCGCTCGGCATCGCCTACGTGCTGCGGCTCGTGGCCAGCGACGTCGGCGTGGTCGAGGCCTACACCGTGCCGTTCGCGCTCGTGCTGCTCGGTGCCGGGGCGTGGGTGCTGCTGCGCACGGAGCCGCCGCGCAGCACGGTGGTCGCCCTCGGGCCGGGGCTCGTGCTCGGACTGCTGCCGAGCCTGCCGCAGGCGCTCCTCGCTCCGACGAGTCCGCGGGGGCTCGCACTGGGGCTCGTGTCGCTCGCCGTGCTGGCGCTCGGCGTCCGGCTGCGCTGGCTCGCGCCCTTCGTGGCAGGGGCCGTCCTGGTGGGGCTGCTGCTCCTCGTCCAGCTCGGTCCGGTCGCCGTCGCGCTGCCGCGCTGGATCCTCATCGCCGCCGCCGGTGTGTCGATGCTCGGCGTGGGCATGACGTGGGAGAGTCGGGTGCGCGACGGCCGCGCGGCCGCCCGCTGGATCGGAGCGATGCGATGAACGACGCCCAGGACCTCACGCCCGCGTCCGACGTCGGCGACGAGGAACGCACCGTCGGCGACCTGCGACGCTCGGCGCTCGCCCAGGACGTGCTGCTGTTCTGCGTCGCCTTCACCGCGGGCGCGCTGGTGGTGCTCGTCGCGCGGATCCTGGGCAGCGCGACCACCGGCGACGTGTGGACCCTGGGCCGCTCCGACGGACTGCTGCTGGGCGGGCTCGTCGCCGGAGAGCTGTTCGTGCTGTGGAACAACGGTCTGCGGCAGGGCGTCCGCGGGCACAGCATCGGCAAGCACCGCGAGGGCCTGCGGGTCGTCCGCGCGGGAGAGGGGAGCCCGACCGGGGCCGCGTGGCGGCGGTGCCCATTGGCCTGCCCACGGTCCTGCGCTCGGCCACGCCGGACGCGTGGCACCTCGGGTTCGCGGCCTACCTGGGCCTCCTGGCGCTGCTGGTGCCGCTGCTCCTGGGCATGCACCGCGGTGTGCTCGACCGCGTCGCCGGCACCGAGGTCGTCCGTGCGCACGGCGACGACGCGGCCACGTCGGTGCCGCGGCGTCGCGCGCTCGTCGTCCTCGACGCGGTCGGCGTGGTGGGCGTCCTGACGGTGTGCGCGGCGCAGCTGGCGTTCATGTGGCCGCTCCTGTGGCGCTGGCCCGGGCTCTTCTGACCCGCCGGCGACCGCGTCGTCGAACATTCCTCTTGACATCGTGTATCTTGACATCAAGAGACTTTCCCGGCCGGACACCCTCGCGGTGCACGTGTCGCGGCAGCTGGCAGGGCGTCAGGTAAGGCGCACCTGACCTGGCAGCCCGGCGGTCCGGTCGGCAGGATGGAACCCGACGCGAAGGAGACACCCATGGTCGACAGCTTCAACGCCGAGCAGACGCTCGAGGTGGACGGCACCAGCTACACGTACTTCAAGCTTGACGCGGTGCAGGGTGACGGCCTCGACGTCACCACGCTCCCGTTCAGCCTGAAGGTCCTGCTCGAGGCGCTCCTGCGCACCGAGGACGGGGCCGACATCACCGCCGACGACATCAAGGCGATCGCCGCCTGGGACCCGTCGAGCGAGCCCGACCAGGAGATCCAGTTCACGCCCGCGCGCGTGATCATGCAGGACTTCACCGGCGTCCCCTGCGTCGTCGACCTCGCCACCATGCGCGAGGCCATGGTCGACCTCGGCGGCGACCCGTCCAAGATCAACCCGCTCGCACCCGCCGAGATGGTCATCGACCACTCCGTGATCGCCGACGTCTTCGGCACGCCCGAGGCCTTCGAGCGCAACGTCGAGATCGAGTACGAGCGCAACGGCGAGCGCTACAAGTTCCTGCGCTGGGGCCAGGGCGCGTTCGACAACTTCAAGGTCGTCCCGCCCGGAACCGGCATCGTGCACCAGGTCAACATCGAGCACCTCGCGCGCGTCGTGTTCGACAAGGACGGCACGGTCTACCCCGACTCCTGCGTCGGCACCGACTCCCACACCACCATGGTCAACGGCCTCGGCGTCGTCGGCTGGGGCGTGGGCGGCATCGAGGCCGAGGCCGCGATGCTCGGCCAGCCGATCAGCATGCTCATCCCGCGCGTCGTCGGCTTCAAGCTCCACGGCGAGCTGCCCGAGGGCGCCACGGCGACCGACCTCGTGCTCACGATCACCGAGATGCTGCGCGACCACGGCGTCGTCGGCAAGTTCGTCGAGTTCTACGGCTCCGGCGTCGGCGCCGTCCCGCTGGCCAACCGCGCCACGATCGGCAACATGAGCCCCGAGTACGGCTCCACCATCGCGGTCTTCCCGATCGACGAGGAGACCACGAAGTACCTCGAGCTGACCGGCCGCAGCGCCGAGCAGGTCGCGCTCGTCGAGGCCTACGCCAAGGCCCAGGGCCTGTGGCACGACCCCGACCACGAGCCGCGCTACTCCGAGTACCTCGAGCTCGACCTCTCGACGGTCGTCCCCTCGATCGCCGGCCCGAAGCGTCCCCAGGACCGCGTCGAGCTCGCGTCGGCCAAGGAGGGCTTCCGCGGCGCGCTCAACGCGTACGTCGAGGAGGAGGCCGAGACCACCACGGGCAAGTACGACGAGGCGCTCGAGGAGTCGTTCCCCGCCTCCGACCCGCCGGCCTCGGACGCCGAGGGCACCACGCCCTCGCGCGACTACCTCTCGTGCGTCCCCGCCGACGGCGGTCGCCCGAGCAACCCGATCGAGGTCACGCTCGACGGCCAGACGTTCACCCTCGACCACGGCGCCGTCACCATCGCCGCGATCACGTCGTGCACGAACACGTCGAACCCGTCGGTCATGATCGGCGCGGCGCTGCTCGCGAAGAAGGCCGTCGAGAAGGGCCTGACGCGCAAGCCGTGGGTCAAGACGACGCTGGCGCCCGGGTCGAAGGTCGTCTCGGACTACTACGACCGCTCCGGCCTCACGCCCTACCTCGACAAGCTGGGCTTCAACCTCGTCGGCTACGGCTGCACGACCTGCATCGGCAACTCCGGTCCGCTCATCCCCGAGGTGAGCGCCGCCGTCAACGAGAACGACCTCGCCGTCGTCTCGGTGCTGTCGGGCAACCGCAACTTCGAGGGCCGCATCAACCCGGACATCAAGATGAACTACCTGGCGTCGCCGCCGCTGGTGGTCGCCTACGCCATCGCCGGCTCGATGGACGTCGACATCACGACGGAGCCGCTCGGTGAGGACACCGACGGCAACCCGGTGTACCTGAAGGACATCTGGCCGTCCCCGGCCGAGGTCGAGGACGTCATCGCCTCCTCGATCACGAGCGACACGTTCGGCAAGGAGTACGCCGACGTCTTCGCGGGCGACGAGCGCTGGCAGAACCTGCCGACGCCCGAGGGCGACACGTTCGCCTGGGACGAGGACTCCACGTACGCCCGCAAGGCGCCGTACTTCGACGGCATGGGCCTGGAGCCGGAGCCGGTCACCGACATCGAGGGCGCTCGCGTGCTCCTCAAGCTCGGCGATTCGGTGACGACCGACCACATCAGCCCGGCCGGTGCCATCAAGAAGGACAGCCCCGCGGGCAAGTACCTGATGGAGAAGGGCGTCGAGCCGCGTGACTTCAACTCCCTCGGCTCGCGCCGCGGCAACCACGAGGTCATGATCCGCGGCACGTTCGCGAACATCCGCCTGCGCAACCAGATCGCCCCGGGCACCGAGGGTGGCTTCACACGCGACTTCACGGCCGGGGGAGAGGTCACGACCGTCTTCGACGCGTCGCAGAACTACCAGGCCGCCGGCGTGCCGCTGGTGGTGCTGTCGGGCAAGGAGTACGGCTCCGGCTCGTCGCGCGACTGGGCGGCCAAGGGCACGGCGCTGCTGGGCGTGAAGGTCGTCATCGCGGAGTCCTACGAGCGCATCCACCGCTCGAACCTCATCGGCATGGGCGTCCTCCCGCTGCAGTTCCCGCAGGGCGAGAACGCCGAGTCGCTGGGCCTCACGGGCGAGGAGACCTTCTCGGTCAACGGTGTCACCGAGCTCAACGAGGGCCGCACGCCGAAGACGGTCAAGGTCGTCGCCACGCAGGAGGGCGGCGAGACCGTCGAGTTCGACGCGGTCGTCCGCATCGACACCCCCGGCGAGGCGAACTACTACCGCAACGGCGGCATCATGCCGTACGTGCTGCGCAGCCTGCTGGACTGAGCGGTCGGCCTCCGGGCCGCCGCGCCACGACGAGACGCCGTCCCCGGTCGGGGGCGGCGTCTCGTCCGTCGTGGGTGAGCCCGTGCGTGGGGCCGTGGTGGGGCGGTCGTGTCGTCGGAGCCGGCTGGTAGACAGTGCGCGTGACCACCAGCGACCAGCTCGAGCTCCTCGCGCTGCCGCCGTCGCCCCCACCGACGACCCAGCCGGCAGCAGCCGAGGAGCCTGGTCGTGAGGCGGAACCCGTGCTGGTCGCGCGGGTCGCGGTCGACACGCCGCTGCCGCACCTCGACCGGCTCTTCGACTACGCCGTGCCCGCCGACCTGGACCCGCAGCCCGTGCCCGGCTGCCGGGTCAAGGTGCGCTTCGCCGGACGGCTCACCGACGGGTTCGTGGTCGGCCTCGGCGGCGCCTCGGCGCACGAGGGTCGGCTCGCCCCGCTGTCCAAGGTCGTGTCGGCGGAGCCGGTGCTGAGCCCGGAGGGGCTCGGCCTGGCCCGAGAGGTCGCCGACCGCTGGGCGGGCACGCTGTCCGACGTGCTGCGCCTGGCCGTCCCGCCGCGTCAGGCACGGGTCGAGGCCCGTCCGTCGGTCCCCGCGTCCGAGGGCCCCCTGCCCCACGTCGACGGCGAGGCCTGGCACCTGTGGCCCGACGGCCCCGATCTCCTCGCCTCGCTCGAGTCCGGGGGAGCGCCGCGCGTCGTGTGGGAGGCGCTCCCGCTGCGCGACCCGGCGGTCGCCGTCGCGGAGGCGGTGCTGGCCACGCTGCGCTCCGGTCGCGGCAGCGTGGTGTGCGTCCCCGACGCCCGCGACCTCGACCACTGGGACACCGTGCTCCGCTCCGTCCTCGGGGAGGGACGCCACGTCGTGCTGTCGTCCGCACAGAAGCCCGCCGAGCGCTACCGGGCGTTCCTGGCCGTCGCGCGGGGCGAGGTGTCGGTGGTGCTGGGCACCCGTGCCGCGGCGTTCGCGCCCGTGCGGCAGCTGGGGCTGGTGGCGCTCTGGGACGACGGCGACGACCTCTACGTCGAGCCCCGCGCCCCGTACCTGCACACCCGCGAGGTGCTGCTCACCCGCGCGGTCCGGGAGGACACGGCCCTGCTGCTGGCGGGCTACGCGCGCACGGCGGAGGGCCAGTCGCTCGTCGCGTCGGGCTGGTCGAGGTCGGTCCAGGCCGAGGCGGTCACCCGGCGCCGCGCCTGGCCACGGCTCGCCGTCACCGACGGCAGCGTCGCCGGTGGTGCGCCCGCCCGGCTCCCGCACGAGGTGTTCGCCGCGGTCCGGCGCGCCGACGGGCCGGTGCTCGTGCAGGTGCCGCGCCGGGGATACCGCACGTCGCTCGCCTGCCAGGACTGCCGGACCCCGGCCCGGTGCACCACGTGCGAGGGCCCGCTCGCCCAGTCCGGTCGTGACGCCCTGCCCACCTGCCGCTGGTGCGGGACCGCCGACCCGAGCTGGACCTGCCGCGCCTGCGGGTCGCACCGGCTCCGCGCACCCGTCGTCGGCCAGCTGCGGACCGCCGAGGAGTACGCCGCGGCGTTCCCGGGCCGCGAGGTCGTCACCTCCGGCGGTGCCGACGTGCTCGCGGTCGCGCCCGAGGGCGACGTGCTGGTGCTGGCCACGCCCGGCGCCGAGCCGCGGGTGGCCGGGGGCTACGCGCTCGTCGTGCTGATGGACACCTGGCTGGCGCTGGGCCGCGACGACCTCCGTGTGCTCGAGGAGGCGCACCGCCGCTGGTTCAACGCCCTCGCCCTGGCGCGGGAGCGCGCCGACGCCGTGGCGGTCGGCGACCCGGCGCTCCTGCAGGGACTCGTGCGTGCCGACCCCGCCGGCCTCGCCGAGCGTGAGCTCGCCGAGCGCGCGGAGGCGCACCTGCCTCCTGTCGCGCGCGTGGCCGTGGTCGAGGGTCCGGCCGCCGACGTGACGCCGCTCGTCTCCGCACGGTGGACGCCCTCCACCGAGGTGCTCGGCCCGGTGCCGACCTCCACGCGCCCGGGCGAGCCGGTGCACGAGCGCCTGGTGCTGCGGGCGCCCCGCCGTGAGGGTCCGGCCCTCGCCGCCGCGCTGAAGGACGTGCAGGCGGCCCGCTCGGCGGCCAAGCAGCCGCCGCTGCGCGTGCGCGAAGGCGATGTCGAGGTGCTGGCCGATTATTTCGGACGCCGTATGGCGGCCGAACTCGGCTGGGAAGGCTGGCCCGGTTTCGCGCCGCATGTCGCCGACCAGCTCGAACGGCACGACTGGCCGGGCAATGTGCGCGAATTGCGCAATGTCGTCGAGCGCGCGATCTATCGCTGGGACGATTGGGACCAGCCGATCGGGCACGTCGTTTTCGATCCCTTCGACAGCCCGTGGAAACCCGCCGGCCCGGGCCCGCGCAAGGACAGTCCGGCGCAGCAGTCGGCTGCAACGGCCGCGCCTGCCATGCCCGATTTCGATCTCGTCGCGGACCTGCGCGGAGCGGTGGATGCGCATGAGCGTGCGATCGTCGAGCATGCGCTGGGCAAGCATCGCTGGAACCAGCGCCAGACTGCCAAGGCGCTCGGCCTGACTTACGACCAGCTGCGCCATTGCATCAAGAAGCACGGCCTGACCGACGACGACTGACCGGTGCGGGGCCGGCCGGGCGTCCGCCAAGCTGTTGCAATCGCGCGCTGTTCGGCGC
>NZ_LUNF01000022.1:0-4523 GCF_001626145.1 Aeromicrobium sp. REDSEA-S32_B7 | reverse complement strand
GAGCACCTGGAGTCGCTGGAGCAGCACTTCTCCGCCGAGGGGCGCGCCGCGGCCGAGGAGGCCTACGCCGTCATCGGCAAGGAGATCAACCTCGGCTCGCCCAAGCAGCTGCAGGTGGTGCTCTTCGACGAGCTCGACACCGCCGCCGAGCGCACCGTGCTGATCCGCGACGTACCGAAGGCCGGGCACGACCCCGGCGACTGCCTCACCAGCTCGCGCCCCAGCCTGCTGGACTGCATGTTCACCCCCGTCGAGCGGTCGACGCTGCTGGGCGACGTGCCGCACCCGGGCGTGGTCGAGGTGCCGCACGGCCGACGGGTCGCCGACCTCGTCGGCGGAGCGGACCGGACCGTCCTCCTCGGTGGGTACCACGGCCGCTGGACCAAGGCCGGCGACCTGCTCGTGGACCGCGCCGCCCTCCGCGCGCGAGGTGCGACGTGGGGTGCGGGCGTCGTCGCCGTGCTGCCCGGCGCCACCTGCCCCGTGGGGGAGGTCGCGCGGGTGGCGCGCTGGCTCGCCGGGGAGTCGGCCGGGCAGTGCGGACCCTGCGTGTTCGGGCTCGACTCCCTCGCCTCCGACGTCGAGGGGCTGGCGGCGAACGCGCCCGTCGACCTCTCGCGCCTGTCCCGACGGCTCGGCCTGGTGCGCGGTCGCGGAGCGTGCGCCCACCCCGACGGCGCCGTCGGCTTCCTGGCCAGCGCGCTGACCGCGTTCGCCGACGACGTCGCCGTCCACGCGACGGGTCGCGGGTGCGGACGTCCGACGCTCGGCGTGCTCCCGACGGGTGCCGAGCGATGAGCCCACGCGTCCTGGTCGACTGGACCCGCTGCGACGGCCACGGACTGTGCGCCGCGCTCCTGCCCGAGCAGGTGACCCTCGACGAGTGGGGCTTCCCCGTCGTCGGCGACGACCTCACCGAGCGGCAGGCCCGCCAGCTGGCGCAGGCGTGCCCCGCGCTCGCCCTGCGGGTCCTGCCCGCACTGGACCGGTCGGGCCGGTCGTGAGCGTGCGCGAGTCGGCCCCGGTCGGCGTCACCGAGCACTACGGTGACCCCATGGTCCGGATCCTGGTGGTCGAGGACGACCTCGCCATCCGCACGACCCTCACCCGCGGGCTGACCGACCACGGTGCCGTCGTCACCGCCGTCGGGACGGCCGTCGAGGCCATCCGCAGCGTCGGTGCCGAGCAGCCCGACGTGATCATGCTCGACCTCGGGCTGCCGGACCTCGACGGCGCCGACGTGCTCGCCCTGGTGCGCTCCTCCAGCGACGTGCCGGTGGTCGTGGCCACGGCCCGTGACGACGAGCGGGAGATCGTGCGGCTCCTCGACGCCGGCGCCGACGACTACCTCGTCAAGCCGTTCTCCGCCGCGCAGGCCATGGCGCGCGTCCGAGCGGTGCTGCGCCGCACCGCGCCGGCCGGTGCGGCCGACCGCACCGTCAGGGTGGGCGGACTGGTCGTCGACCCTGTCTCACGAGAGGTCGCCCTCGACGGCCGCGCCGTCGCGCTGAACCGCAAGGAGTTCGACCTGCTGCTCGCCCTCGCCACCCGCGCCGGCGAGGTGGTGAGCAAGCGTGAGCTGCTGGCCGACGTCTGGCAGATGCCGTGGGGCGGCGCCGACCGCACGGTCGACGTGCACCTGTCGTGGCTGCGTCGCAAGCTCGGCGAGAGCGCTGCCGACCCGCGGTACCTGCACAGCGTGCGAGGGGTGGGCGTCAAGCTCGTCGCCCCCGACCCCGCGACCGGCGGCGTCGCGTGAGCCTGCGCGCCCGCATCCTCGCGCTGGGCGTCGGGTCGGCCGCGGCGATGCTGCTGCTCCTCGCCGTGCCGGTGACGCTGACCGTGCAGCGCAACGTGCAGCAGGACGAGGAGCAGTGGGCGGCCTCCGTCGCGCAGGGCGTGGCCGACCTGCTGAGCACGGGGCGGGGCGACCGCGACGACCTCGTCGCGGTCGTCGAGCGCATCGACGCCCGCGACGGTGGTCGGGTGACCGTCGACGCCGGCGACGGCGCGCCCGTGGGGTCGACCCGACCCGACTGCAGCGTCGACTCGGACGCCCGTTTCGGTCCCCTCGCCGACGCCGGCACACCCCCAGGGCGACGCGACGACGCACGGTCCCCCGACGGCGACTCCTACGGCCCGCCGGACGCCCGGGTCGGGCGCGTGTACGGGGCAGAGGTGGCGTCGGTCGACGGCGGCCGGCTCGTGCGCGTGGTCGCCGAGCAGCGGGGCCGCGACGTCGCGGTGTGCTCGTTCGTGCCGAGCAGCGTGGTGGGGAGGGAGACGCTCGAGCAGGTGGGCGTGCTCGGCCTGGCCGGGCGCATCGACGAGCTGCTCGTGGCCGAGCGCGAGACCGTCGCCGACCTGTCGCACCGGCTGCGCACCCCGGTCACCGCGGTGCGGCTCGACGTCGAGGCCCTGCCGGAGTCGCCGCAGAAGCGTGAGCTCGAGGACCACCTCGACCACCTCGAGCGGACCCTGACGGCGGTGATCCAGGCTGCTCGCCGACCACAACGCGAGGGGGCGGTGCCCCGGACCGACGTGGTCGCCGTGGTGCAGGACCGGTTCGCGTACTGGGCTCCGCTGCTGGAGGACCAGCGGCGAGACGCCGTGCTCGAGCTGCCGGACGGCGCCGCGGGGTGGGAGGTGCGCCTGGCCGACGCGGACCTCGCCGCCGCGCTGGACGCGCTGCTCGAGAACGCCGTCGCGCACACGGCCGAGGGAGTGCCGGTGGCCGTGACCGTGTCGTCCGTCGGCACCGACACCGTCGTCGAGGTCCGTGACCAAGGGCCGGGCGTGCCGCCGTCGGCCTTGCGGCGCGGGACGAGCGACCGGGGCTCCAGCGGTCTCGGCCTCGACATCGCGCGGTCGTGCGCGGAGGCGAGCGGCGGTCGCCTCGAGCTCGACCGCGACGGTCCGTGGTCCCTGGTCCGGCTCGTCCTCGGCGCACCCTGACCCCCTCCACCGCACGTCGGCGCTCGCCGCACGGGGACGTCCCACGAAGGAGAACACCATGCTGGACACGTTCAACGGCCTCCCGCTGCACCCGCTCGTCGTGCACGCGGTCGTCGTGCTGCTGCCCCTGTCGGTGGTCGGTGCGATCGTCGTCGCGCTGCGCCCAGCCTGGCGCCAGACCTACGGCTGGCTCGTGGCCGGTCTGCTCGTCGTGGCGACCGCGCTCACCCCGGTCGCGACCTCGAGCGGCGAGGCGCTCGAGAAGAGGGTCGGCGACCCGGGCCGGCACGCGGAGCTCGGCGACCAGCTCATCTGGTTCGAGATCGCCCTGCTGGTGGTGCTCGTGGCGATGCTCGTCCTGCACCGTCGGGGCGTCGTGTCCGCGGCGGCGCGGGGCGTGGCCGTCCTCGTCCTGATCGCCTCCGTCGCGGCGGCCGTGCAGGTCTACCGCGTGGGCGACTCGGGCGCGAAGGCGGTGTGGGGCGACACGACCAGCGAGGCTGGCGGCAGCTGAGCAGTCGACGTCCGAGAGGTACGTGCCGGGACCGGCGACGAGGTCAGCGCGCGGCCTTGACGGCGACGACCGGGCAGTCGGCCTCGAGCAGGATGCGCTGCGAGGTGGAGCCCAGCACCAGCTTGCCCACGGGGGAGCGTCGGCGCTGGCCGATGACGACGAGCGACGCGTCGTGGCGGTTGGCGTGGTCGAGGATGGCGTCGGCGGCGCCACCGCTGCCCACGAAGTGCACCACCTCGTGCTCGACGCCTGCCTCGCCGAGCCGCGACTCGAGCTGCTCCACGACGGTCTCGGGCGAGACGTCCGGGTGCGGCGCGTCGGACGCGATGACGACGAGACGGGCGGACGTGCTGCGGGCGTGGTCGACGGCCCAGGTCCAGGCGGCCTCACCCTCGGGACTCGCGACGTAGCCCACGACGATCGTGCTCATGCGGTTCTCCTTCTCCCCGGCACCACGCTACCGGGCACGTACGGCGTCGTCGCCCCGGGTGAGCAGGGACTGATGTCCCGAAAGAAGTCAGGACTTTATGGGTGCAGATGACCTCGATAAGGACTAAAGTCCCGAGGAGATAGGGACCAGCGTCCGTCCTTCGCGGTGGGGAGACCACGAAGGGCCAGGTGGGCACCAGTGCAGCCGGCCGTGCATCCCTTCACCGAGGGAGAGAACACCATGGGACTGGTGACGTCAGCACGTCCGTCGAGCACGACCGCGAAGGTGGTCGCGCTGATCCTGGTCGCCCTGGCGGCGTCGACGCTGGTCGTGGCGCAGGCCGACGCCGCGCGCAGCCACCGCGTGACCGTGACGAAGACCGCTACCGTCGTGAAGACCGCGACGCGCGTGGCGCACGTCGACGGGCACCGCGGCGAGGCGACGGTGCGGCGCAGCGCCACGGGTCGTGGCACCGCGACGGTGAGGGCGTCGACCCCGCAGCGGGCTCGTGCGCAGGCCACGACCGCGGCGCGGAAGCGGGCCGTGGTGCAGGCCCGTCAGCGCGCCTTCGCGACGGCCTCGGCCGCCGCGGCGAAGATCGCCACCGCGCGCGCCGAGCAGGCC